>CADCPD010000214.1 GCA_902803265.1 uncultured bacterium
AGGAATTAAGGAAATGGCAAGAAAAACACCATTAGCAAGAACAAGAAACATCGGTATTGCCGCTCATATTGATGCAGGTAAAACTACAACAACAGAACGTATTTTGTTCTACACAGGTAAAACTCACAAAATCGGTGAAGTACACGACGGCGCAGCTGTAACAGACTTCATGGATCAAGAAAGAGAAAGAGGTATTACAATTCAATCAGCAGCTGTAACTGCTTATTGGAAAGACCACCAATTAAATATTATTGACACACCGGGCCACGTTGACTTTACAGTAGAAGTTGAACGTTCTCTTCGTGTATTAGACGGCGAAATTGCTGTATTCTGTGCAGTAGGTGGTGTTCAATCTCAATCAGAAACAGTTTGGAGACAAGCTAACAGATATGAAGTTCCTCGTATCGTATTCGTTAACAAAATGGATAGAACAGGTGCTGACTTCTATCGTGTATTAAACCAAATCAGAGACAGATTAAGAGCAAACGCATTTGCTATTCAATTACCAGTTGGTGCTGAAGACCAAATGAGAGGTATTATTGACTTAATTGAACTGAAAGCTGAATTATACAGAGATGATTTAGGAAAACAAATTGATATATTTGAACTTGATGCTTGTGATGAAATCCCTCAAGATTTAAAAGACAAAGCTCACCAATTCAGAGAAGAATTAGTTGAAGCTATCGCATCAGAAGATGATACATTAATGGAAAAATATTGTGAAGATCCTGAATCAATCACAGTTCCTGAATTAAAAGCTGTATTAAGAAAAGCAGTTTGCGGAAACCAAATTATTCCTGTATGCTGCGGTACAGCATTTAAAAACAAAGGTGTTCAAATGCTTTTAGATGCAGTTGTTGATTACTTACCATCACCAACAGACGTAAAAGCTATTGAAGGTGAATTACCTGATGGTACAAAAACTTCAAGAGCATCATCAGAAGATGAACCATTTGCAGCTTTGGCATTCAAAGTTATGACAGACCCATTTGTTGGTCGTTTAACATTTATGAGAGTTTACTCAGGTAAATTAGCTTCAGGTTCATATGTATTAAATGCTACAACAGAAAAGAAAGAACGTATTTCAAGATTGGTTCAAATGTATGCTGATCAAAGAAACGAAATTCCTGAAGTTTATGCAGGTGATATCTGTGCTGCAGTTGGTTTAAAAGAAACAACAACAGGTGACACTTTATGTGATGAAAAATCACCAATCATCTTAGAAAAAATGGTATTCCCAACACCGGTTATTTCGGTTGCTATTGAACCAAAAACAAAAGCTGACCAAGAAAAAATGGGTATTGCATTACAAAAACTTGCTGAAGAAGATCCATCATTCCAAGTTAAAACAGACCAAGAAACAGGTCAAACAATTATCTCAGGTATGGGCGAACTTCACTTGGATATCATCGTTGACCGTTTATTAAGAGAATTCCACGTTGATGCAAATGTAGGTAAACCACAAGTTGCTTACAGAGAAACAATCAGAGGAAATGCAGATCAAGAATCTAAATTCCAAAGACAATCAGGTGGTAAAGGTCAATACGGACACGTTAAAATTAGAATTTCACCGGCAGAAGAAAATGCAGGATTTGTATTTGAAAATAAAATTGTCGGTGGTGCTATTCCAAAAGAATTTATTGAACCAGCAAGAAAAGGTATGGAAGAAGCACTTGAAGGCGGTATCTTAGCAGGATTCCCAATGATAGACGTTAAAGTTGAACTTTACGATGGTTCTTACCACGAAGTCGATTCATCAGAAATGGCATTTAAAATTGCCGGTTCAATGGCTATTAAAGATGGTGTTAAAAAAGCACAACCTTGTGTACTTGAACCAATGATGAAAGTTGAAATTGAAATCCCTGATGAATATACAGGTAACATCATCGGTGATATTTCAAAAAGACGTGGTAGAGTTGAAGGCCAAGAACCTATGGGTAACACAGGCAACGTAATTGTAAGAGCAACAGTTCCTCTAGCAAATATGTTCGGTTACGCAACTGACTTACGTTCTAATACTCAAGGTCGTGGTACATTCTCTATGGAATTCAAATGCTACGAACAAGTTCCTAAGAACGTAGAAGACGAAATTATCGCTAAATCTGGTAACAAGTAGTTGATAATTAATATAAATAAAAATGCGATGGTTTTTAACCATCGCATTTTTTTTATTATAAAAAAATAATTACATTTCTAAAACTGCACACAAATCTTTTCTATGAGTTTTGCCTTCAAATTCTATTAGTGCTATTTCATCATAAAGTGCATCTGTTGCAAATGTATATGTTTTTGCATTTTTGGTTACTACAAGAGTTCTGTCGCCTGTTGTTAAATATTCAAGATATTCATTTTTTCTTGTATTAAAGTGGGCAACAAGAGTATCTTCGTCAAGTTTATTCAATCCTGATATAACCTTGCCGTTTTTATTTCCTGCTGATAATACGCAAGATACAGAAACTTCATCCTTCGTATTTATATACTCATAATCATCTGCAAATGAACCGATTACACAAGCATACATTAAATCAAAAAGATTATCATTTATTGTAGAAAGTATTCCTTGACAATCATGGTCTTGTAAAAATGGATTAAATTCCAAGGCTACAACTTCATTTTCAGGCGTTAGAACACAATCTATACCTAAAATTCCGACATAAGGTGTTTCTTTTTGAGAAAGTGAATCTAAAGCAGGGAAAATTATCCCATTCATTATATATTCTTCAATTTCTCTGGTAATTTTGTAGTCAGGAATATATGCACCCATTCCCGGAGTTAAAAGACCTCCGTCGCCGTCAAGTACGAATTTATAATTGCCAACACTGCTTAAAGGTATTGCGTGGTAGCCATCAGTTATTACGTAATACGAAAATTCATGACCATATACAAAATCTTCTACAATTACTCGTTTTTCATTTCTAACAAAACAATCTTCTATAAACGATTTTGCAACACTCATTGCAGAACAAATTAGTGTTCCGTTTGAATTTCTGTGTTCGTCAGTTTTTACGACTACCGGAAGCATTGAATTTCTTGTGTAATCAATGGCTTGTTGTGGTTTTTCAAATATACCAAATCTCGCTGTAGGGACATGTAATTTATATAAGAATTTTTTACCTGTTGATTTATTTATTGCTATTTGAGCACTTGCTGCTGTAGGACCAAAAATCATTTGTCCATTTTCTTGAAATATTCCTACGACATCAGCTCTTATGGCTTTTTCGCTTGTGCAAATTGTTAAATCTATTGCGTTTTCCATTGCAAAATCTAATAATCCTGCAATATCATCTTCTCTAATATCAAGGCAAGTTACAAATTCTTTCATTGCATCATTACCGGGTGCTACGAAAATATTGGATATTCCTTCTGTTTTTGAAAGCTTTTGTGCAAGTGCATATTCTTTTGCACTATTACCAATAATTAAAATATTTCTGTCCATAAAAATATTATACTACGTAAAATATATGATTTTTGTTAAGAAATATTACAAAAATATATGAAATTTTGTATAATAAATATGACTTTTGAGAATTTGTCATTAAAGACATACTATCAGAGGAGTGAGAGAGATTTATGGCAAACATCATCAATTATTTAACACAAACATTTTTAACCCCAACAACACCAAGTGTTCAACCAACAGAACAAGTTAAACCTGCTTCATCATCAAATCCGTTTGCAGGCAATCCTTTTGTTAGTATGAACATTAAAGCAACAAATATGGAATATTATGCAAAGAATCGTCCGGTAAAAGGCGGATACTTCGCAGGATATTACAATAATAAACCTAACATTGTGGGTCAAAGATTGTTCCTTGAAGTGTAGGGTAAGGTTTAATATATAAAGACGGTGTTAAACACCGAATTAGAAACGAGGAAAAAGAAAATAGGACATTTTGAAATTTATTATTTCGAATGTCCTTTATTTTTTTATACTTGTCTACACCAGACAAATGGCTATATTCTTTTTTAATAATAAATAAAATGTCCAATGAAACAGCTGCTTTTATAGTTTATTCTATGAATACTTAAGAAAGGAGCTAAAGTATGAAATATCTGTCAGAAAGAAAGCCGAGTATATATTTAGATATTATTGGTAATGATTTAACAGATTTATTAAGAGATACGTTGTCTGCGAATCATTATTTTATGCCAATTTCACTAAAAGAAGAATGTGAAATGCTTCCGCCTGTTGAAATTAAGCAGTGTGATAAACATTATTATGTAAGTGTTCAGCTTCCGGGTATAAAAAAAGAAGATATAAAAATAGAACTTGAAAAAGATCATCTTATAATTAGTGCAGAAAAGAAAGAAGAAGAATTAAAAGAAGGGCAGTCTGTAAAATCTTCGGAATTTAGATATGGCAAATTCATGCGGAAAATCTCTTTTGACAAACCCATAAATATTGATGAGGCACAAGCACATTACCAAAACGGTATCTTAACCATTAATATTCCAAAACAAGAGATTGAAAATAAACAAGCTAAACAGCTGGAGATTAAAGATTAGTCCTGAAATAAATGGGGTGGATGATAATAGTTGTTCACCCCAAATTATTTAATGGTGAATGGTGAATAGTGAATTGCGAATAGCCTTACTGCTCACTATTCACTACTCACTAATTGCTATTCACTTCTCACTAATCATTGCAGAAAAATTTTCTTCTACTTTTGAAACTATATAATCACAAATTTTTACTTCCAAATTTGTTGAAAAATGATTATTTATTTCTTTTATAAAGTAGCAAGGACTTGTTACATTAACTTCTATAATTTTAGAATTTATAACATCCAAGCCTGCCATATATATTCCCATAGAATTTAATTTTTTTGCGACTTTAGTAAAGTTTATTTTTTCTTCTTCTGTTAAAACGGCTTTTTTAATAAATTCGTCGCTATGAGTATTAAATTTAAAATCATCTTTTGTAGGCAATTTTTGAACACATTCATCAAGTACCGTATTGCCCAAAGTCATAACTCTTTTATCGCCAAATTTTGCCTCAGGAATATATTTTTGAACCATAATAAGAGTTTGTCCGTCATTGGTCATTGATTTAATTATGCTATTTAAGTTAACATCGCCTTCTTTTAAAAACATGACGTTTGATCCAAAACATAAATTTAAAGGTTTTAAAATTAGTTCTTTATGTTTGTGTAAAAATTCTTTTATATCATCTTTATTCGCAGTTACTATATTTTCAGGCATGAATTCAGAAAAATACAATGCATGGAATTTTTCATTGAAACTTCTTATTGCTTGTGGCGAATTTATTACACAAACTCTATCCATATCAACAAAATCCATAACATAAGTCGAATTTATATAATTCAAATCAACAGGCGGATCCTGTCTGAACATTACCAAGTCGAAGTCTTCAATGTTGGCGTGGCGTTCTGTTTTTTCGTAAAAAATATTTCCGTCTTTTTCGTAAGATTTATAACAAATACTTTTTGCTTTTGAATTTACTACGGATAATTTTTCTTCCGTTGTAATTGATACGTTAAAACCTCTGTTTAAAAATTCTTTTATAAGCCAAAAATTTGTTACTAGATTATTAAATTCAAAATATTTTAATTCAATCTTATCAATAATAAATAATATGTTCATAAAATGCTACACTTTCTTTTAGAAAGTGTAGCACATAAAACATCCTCTGCAATAGTGATATAAGCTATTTGCTTATACTTCTTCGGTTTGTTCAACTTGTTCGGCTTCATTAGCAGAAGCTTGTTTGAACTCTAATCTTTTATTTTTATATAAAATTAAAGCTTTAGCCAGTTGATCAGGGCAACTAGTGTCTTTATCTCCGCATCTGATGCCGCTTAATTTAGAAATAACTTCATCAATATGCAATCCTTTTGCAAGTGCTGTAATTCCTTGTTGATTTCCAGGACATCCGCCAAAAAATTGTATATCCTGAATGATTCCATCAAATAGTTTTATGGCAATTCCATGCGCACAAACACCGACTGCATTATATTGAATTACTTCTGATTGAATATTTTGTGTCATATTATTTTCCTTTTCTTAAAATTTATTATTTGTTACTGCTTTCAGAGTTTGAATCTGAACCGCTCATATAATAAAGAGCAGCAAATGAAGCATCCCAAGCATTTAGAGAATTTTGCATTTTCTTAGCTCTTTTTTCTCTTTTCTTTAACAATTTCTTTTGTTCTTTTTCATATTTCTTTTGTAATTTTTTATTTGAATTTCTTTGTTCAACATTAGCATTAATCATTGTTAATGCTTTTTTGTAAGATTCTGTATTATAAATTTCTTTTGTATATTGTGGGTAATTATATGCAACATAATTATAAATATTCATCAATCTTTTTTCACCTGATGGATGAGTTTCTAATACATCAATATAATTTCCTGTAATCTTATTTAAAACAGAAATCATTGCAAGAGGGTTATAACCTGCTTTAACCATTAAATCAACACCTGTTAAATCTGCTTCAAATTCATCATTTCTGCTGATTTTTGTAGTTGCAAGCTGATTACCTGCGGCAACTGCAACACTGCCTGCTGTTGTTTTTGTGTTATTAGCCAAGTTTGTAGAAACCGTATTTATTGCTGCATTTAAAAGAGTTTGTT
The DNA here is from genome assembly GCA_902803265.1 of uncultured bacterium. Classification (GTDB taxonomy): domain Bacteria; phylum Cyanobacteriota; class Vampirovibrionia; order Gastranaerophilales; family Gastranaerophilaceae; genus UBA791. The sequence continues at coordinate 6,594 of CADCPD010000214.1, forward strand.
TTGCGCAATGGCCGTTAATAATGTGACCCATTTCATGAGCTATTACCCCTGCGAGTTCATGGTCATAATCTACGTAATTTAATAATCCTCTGTAAACATGTACTTCTTTGTTAATATCTGCATAAGCATTAACATCGTCTTCATCAGAAACTGTAAAAGTTATACCTTGAGGAAGATTGTTTTTTGTAAGTAATGTTTTTCCTATTCTGTTGACTCTTTCTAAACTGGCTTTACTGTCCCAATTTGTTGAACTTGTAGCAGTTGCTGCGGTTGTTGTGGTTGTTGCAGCTGCAAAAGAATCGTTTTGTACCGTTGTGAAAGCAGCTAATAAAAATAAAATACTAAAAATCTTTTTCATAATAAATTAATCTCCTTATTTTTGTAAATTGTAGCATAAAAACATTTTGCAATAAAACTTTACTACACCATGGTGGGGTGTTATAATTTTTAATGTTATGGGTATAACATTTATGAGGATAGATGATAAATGGAACAGCAAAAAATACTTGAAAACAGAACATTATTAGTAGTAATTTTAACAGTTATTACAATGTTTTTAGAAATATTTTACGGTTATATAACTCATTCAATGGCATTATTAGCGGATGGTTTTCATATGGGAACTCATGCTTTGGCTTTGGGTATAACATTTTTAGCATATTTTTTCTCTAGAAAATTTGCAGAATCTAACTTATTTTTAAACGGAACGGAAAAAATAAAAACTCTGGCAGCATATACAAGCTCAATTTTTTTAGGTTTAACGGGTATTTGTATAATAATAGAATCTTTATCAAAATTTATAAATCCTGTACAAATAATATTTTCTGACGCAATAATAATCGCAGTAATTGGATTAATAGTAAATATTCTAAGTATATTAATCATGAAAGGAAAGCATATTCACTTGCATATAGGAGAATGTGATCCCCATCATGATGAAGAAAATATAAAAGAAGACAGTAATTTTAAATCGGCATACTTGCATATATTAGCAGATGTTTTAACCTCTATTCTTGCAATATTGGCTCTTGTATTATGTAAATTTTTGCACGTAACATATTTTGACCCGTGTATAGGTATTTTAGGCGGAATAGTAATAATAAAATGGTCATATGGGCTTCTTAAGGATACTGTAAAAGTTCTTTTGGATATTAAGTGCTAAAAATTTTAATTGTGTTGTAAACAAAACTTAACATAATAAAACATGCTCCTAAAGTTTTTTCCAAAAAACCCGATAAATATCATGTAAGCAAGATTACTAAT
>CADCPD010000215.1 GCA_902803265.1 uncultured bacterium
ATTAGTAATCTTGCTTACATGATATTTATCGGGTTTTTTGGAAAAAACTTTAGGAGCATGTTTTATTATGTTAAGTTTTGTTTACAAAAATTTTTAAGTTAATTCTTCTAAATCTTCGTTTGTTATTTCATCTTCAAATTCTTGTTCATAGTCTTCTTCATCGTAATAGACAAGTTCTAAATGACCCATAACAATGGTATCACCATCTTTAATACCTTGTTTTTTAAGTTCGTCGAATACACCCATAGCCTTTAAAATATTTTGAAGTCTTATCATTTGCTGACGGTTTCGGTCGTCTGTTACCTGAGCTAAACGGTTTATTTTTCCTCCGTTTACAACGAACATGTCTTTAAATTTTTGTACTTCAAAAGCGCTGTCATCGTTGTTATAAGCTTCTGTATCTTCTTCAACTTCAATTTTCATTTCAGGTTTTTCTATTTCATCAACCTTAACTGATACAAAATTTAAAAGTTCGTCGAGGTTTTGATGTGTTGCTGCAGAAATTACAAAAATATCTTTACCTATTTTTTTGAATTCTTCATAGTAGAGTTCTTTTGTTTCTTCATCAATAGCATCAATTTTATTTAAGACGATTATTTGATATTCGTTATAAAGTTTTTCGGAATATTTTTTAAGTTCTTCCTGAATTTTATAGTAATTATCAAGAGGATTTTCACCTGTTAAATCTACAAGATGAAGCAGGAAACGACATCTTTCAACGTGTTTTAAAAATTCATGACCAAGGCCAACACCTTCACTTGCACCTTCGATTAATCCAGGAATATCAGCAACAACAAAAGAATCTCCTGTTCTTTTTTTTACAACGCCTAAATTTGGTACAAGAGTTGTAAACGGATAATCGGCTATTTTTGGTTTTGCAGCAGAAATTGCACTAATAAGAGTTGATTTTCCTGCATTTGGCATTCCTATCAAACCAACATCTGCTATAAGTTTTAATTCAAGTTCCAATTCTCTTACAATACCGGCTTCACCGGGTTCACAAAATTGAGGAGCTCTTTTTTGTGCAGTTGCAAATCTTACATTACCTCTGCCCCCTCTGCCGCCTTTTGCAACAAGTATTGTTTGTTCGTGTTCTGTTATGTCACCTATAATTTTTCCTGTTTTTAAATCTCTGATAATTGTTCCTACAGGAATTTTAATATACAAATCTTTTCCGCATTTACCAATCTGATTTTTTATTCTTCCGTTTTCACCGTGTTCTGCTTTAAAAACTGACTGATATTTAAAATCCAAAAGAGTTGATAAACCTTCATCACCTACAAAGTAAACATCTCCGCCGTTTCCGCCGTCTCCGCCTGCAGGTCCGCCTTTATCAACGTATTTTTCTCTACGCCATGCAACTATTCCATTGCCGCCTTTACCTGATTCTATTTTAATTTTTGCTTTATCTAAAAATATCATATTTGTATTATAATACAAATATTAAAATGTTGAATTTGAGGAGATTATGTCAAAGATTACTAAAACTCTGTTTTCAGATACAGAAGTAGAAATTTGTGAAGGTTCTGATGAAGATAATTATATTATGGCTATAGAATCAAGTTGTGATGAAACGGCTTGTGCTATTGTAAAAAACGGCAGAGAAGTTATTGCAAATGTTGTTGCTTCTCAAATTGATATACACAAAGAATATGGCGGAGTTATTCCTGAAATTGCTGCAAGAGAACATTTAAATTCAATTAATCCTGTAATCGAAGAAGCCTTAACTCAATCAGGCTTAAAAGCAGAAGATATAACTGCTTTTGCAGGCACAACAGGCCCCGGGTTAGTCGGCTGTCTGCTTGTAGGTTTAAATGCTGCAAAAACTTTGGCATTAGTTCATGACAAACCTTTTATAGGGGTAAATCACCTAAAAGCTCATATTTGTGCAAATTATATTAATACGGATTTAAAACCTCCATATATAGCTCTTTTAATAAGCGGCGGTCATACTCAAATTATTGAAGTAACTTCTCACAAAAATATAAATATAATCGGAGAAACTATTGATGATGCAGTAGGAGAGGCTTTTGATAAAGTTGCAAGACTTTTAGGTCTGCCGTATCCGGGCGGAGTTAAACTTGATAAAATGGCACAAATCGGTAATCCGAATACTTTTACATTTCCTATTTCAAAGGTTGAAGGATATGATTTTAGTTTTAGCGGTCTAAAAACAGCTGCTTTAAGAGAAATAAAAAAATTGGAAGGTAAAGATTTTTCAAAAGAAGATTTTTGTGCGTCTTTCCAAAGTTGTATTGCTCAAACTCTTTTAAAAAAGGTTAAATTAGCATTGGAAGAATATCCATACAAGCAAATAGTTCTTGCAGGCGGAGTTGCAGCTAATTCTGAAATAAGAAAAGTGTTTTTAAATCTTAAAAACGAAGGATATAACGTATTTATACCTCAATTAAAATATTGTACGGATAATGCATCTATGGTTGCATCTTGTGCATACTTTTTTGAAGATAATTTAGACAATATAAATATTGAAGTCTTTTCAAGATTTAAACATTAATGAGGGGATATGGTTAAATTTTTAAAAATATTATCATTTACATTTATTTTTATACTTTTGGCACTTTATTCAGCATTTTTATTTGTTGTTCCGAATTTTGTTGATATAAACAAATATGAACCTCAAATCAGAAAAGCAGTTCAAGATAATACTGGTTTTTTAATAAATACGGAAGATATAAAACTTTCAACAGGTTGGAATTTGTCAGCAGGTTTAAAAACAGGAAGAATTGATTTTTTATATCCAAATAATGAAAAATTTTTTCAGGCAAATAATTTTGAAATTAAATTATCGCTTATTCCTCTTTTAATGAAAAATATTATTATTGATTCAATAAGTGCAGATAATCTTATTTTAAAAATGAAAGTTGAAAAAGACGGAACTTTTTATATAGAAAAATTCTTACCAAAAACTGATAATAACAAATCAGAAAATACTGAAATATCAACTGATTTGCCGTTTGGTTTAAAAATATCTGATATAATGCCAATAATTTGTGCAAAAAAATATTCAATATCTTTAATTGATACTCAAACAAATAAGTCATATTCTGTTTCGGGTAATGATTTTAAAATATCAGATTTTGTTTTAAATGATAAAATCAAAATTCAAACAAACGGACAAATTTCTTTGGAAAAAGAAAAACAAATAACTTATGATATCAATTTACTTTCCAAAGTTATGCCAAAAGTTGAAAATAATAATCAACAAGTTCAAAATAATAATGAAAAATTTGATATTTTATACTATTTGAAAACTCTAAAAACAATACATTTACTTGCAGATGTAAAAGCAGATTTAAAATTAACAGGTGATATTGATAATATAAAAACAGACGGAAATCTTGATATAACAGGACTTTCTCTAAAAGTTAAAAATAAACAATTGCCAAAAAGTTATATAAAAACAACTTTTTCCGGAAATAAAGTTTCAATAAATTCTAATTTAAATACAAGTGATACGGAAAATATAAACATAAACGGATTTTTAAAATACGGAAAAAATCAATATATTGATTTAACAACAAAGTCAGATAAAATTTCACTTTCAAACATGTTTGATATTATAAGTTCATTTTTACCTGTTTTTGGTATGGATGAATTCAAAGGAATTACCGCAAATGGTGATTTGAAAGCTAATTTTACAATAAGAAGCGATTTCAAAAAAATTGATTCAAGCGGATATTTAAAAATAAAAAATGCAAATATTTTTTATAATGCTTTTAATATAGCAGTTAAAGAAATTAATTCAGATATTGATTTTTCAAGAAATCAAATAGATATAAAAAATTCATCTGCAAAAGTAAATGGCGCTCCAATAACATTGGCAGGGGCAATAAATACAAATGCATATGCAAATCTTTCTCTAAAAGCAGACAAATTGCCGATTAAGGGTTTATTTGCGACATTCGGAATGGTAAATGTTTTGAAAGATAACAATATTAATTCCGGTATTATATCTCTTGATGCTAAATTAAAAGGTAATTTAACCAAAACAAAACCTCAAATTAATGTACTTCTTGAAAACGTAAATATATATAACAAACCTCTAAAAACATCTATAATATTAAATAACGGTAAATCAGATATCACGTTTACTAATGATAATAAAATTAACGGTAATATTTTAATTACAGCTCTAAAAATTAATTCGGCTGATTTTGGTGCATATTCATTACCGTCTACAAAATTAACTTTTGATGATAAAGATTTTAATATTCAACCTTCTGATATCTATTTTAATAATTCAAAAATAGATTTTAAAGGTAAAATAAAAGATTATGCAAGTAAGAATAATTCTGTTAACATTCAAGTATACGGTCTTTTAGTTGCAAAAGATTTAAAAACACTTATTCCGAAAGAATATAAAAATGATATTTTAACAGCCGGAAAACTACCATTTATATTAAGAATTAACGGTAATTTAGATTCACAATCAATTACAGGTCAAATTCTTTCTAATCAAACAAATTATTTTTCATACGGAACTGTAAATTCTTTGTATAATAAAACCACTTTAACAAATTTAGTAATGACTTTAGCAAATAATAATTTAAAAATAACAGATTTAAGTTTAAACGTACTAAATTCAAATAAAGGTTTAAGTGAAGATTTTAATGCAAATTTAAACGGCTCAACAAAAATAACCACAATTTCTGGTAATATAAATAATCTTCAAAATAAATACCAAACTTTAAATAATATAAAAGTAAATCTGCCTTATACTTTATCAATTTCTATTCCGACATTAAAATCTTCAAATATAAAAGTAAACGGCAATTTAAATATAAACGGAACAACTTTAAATCCGGTGATTACAGGTCAATTATCATTACCGGCTGCAACATTCCCGACATTAAAGACAACCGTTAAAAATTTAACTTTAGCGTTGAATAAAAATAATATCAACCTAAATTGTCCAAGTTTAACTGTTTCTGATTCAGTAATTTCTTTAACAAGTATTATTGATAATAACTTTAATAAAGGCATAAAAATTAAATCTATGGATTTTGTATCTAAAAATCTAAATCTTGATACAATGTTAGCGGCACTGTCAAATCTTCCTCAAAATTCGGTAGGACAAGGAACGGATTTAGGTGTTACTTTAAGTAACGGCAAAGGAAAACTGGACAGATTCAGTTTAGGCGGATTAAACGGTTATAATATAACTTCTAATTTTAATATTGTTGATAATGTCTTAAATTTATCAAATATAGTAGGTTTTGCTTACAACGGAAAAATAGCGGGAAGTGCAGAATATAACATAATCTTCGGAAATTTAAAAATAAATCTTCAGGGCAGAGGTTTGAGTGCAGAACCAGCTCTTGCTGATTTTACAAAAGTAAGTAATCTTTTAAGCGGAAGTCTTGATTTTGACACAAATAACATAAGATTAATAGCAGGAACTGAAACTCAAATGATGCAATCTTTGAAAGGAGATGTAACATTTATTGTTTCTAACGGGCAAATGGGTACTTTAGGTAAATTGGAAAATCTTTTATATGCACAAAATATTTTAGGAAATAATTTACTTAAAAACTCTCTTGGTTCTATAGCAAAAGCAGTAAGTATTAAAAAAACAGGTGAATTTAAATATTTGAAAGGTAAAATGACATTTTTAAACGGCTGGGCAAATATAAATACTTTCCAAACATCAGGACCAGCAATGAGTTTGTATTCTACAGGAAAATATAATCTTTTAAATAATACAATAAATGCATCTGTTTTAGGTCGTTTATCAAATGATGTTGTGGAAGTTTTAGGACCTATCGGAGAATTTTCATTTAACAAATTATTGTCTTATATTCCAAAAATAGGTCAGGTTTCTTCAGCAATGATTAATGAAATGACAATTAAACCGATTGGAGAAAATCTTTCAATGCTTCCGGATTTAACACCAAAACAAACAGGAGAAACAAAAGCATTTAAAGTTATTTTAAACGGTGGAATTGAATCTACAAATTCAATAAAATCTTTTAAATGGATATCAAATCCGACAACGCAGGAAGAAGCTCAAAAAATAGAAGCGGCAAATAAATCACCTTCAACAACTTCTATTCCTACAACATCTAAAAATTTAGATAATTTAAAACAAAATGTGAAAGAAACAATAATCAAAAAAGCAACAGAAAATTTGAATAACAGAATTCAGACACAAACTTCAGAACCAACAAATTCAACTGAAACAAAACCTTCTCAAAATTCATCTGGAGTGGCTGATTTTATTAATAGTTTACCAGATTTGAATTTAAAATAAAATTTATAAATCAAAACAAAATAAAAAGAGGTTAGCTTGAAAGCTAACCTCTCTTATTCTCTCAATTATATTAAACTTTACGTTTTCTAGCTGCTTCAGATTTTCTTTTTCTTTTAACGCTAGGTTTTTCGTATCTTTCACGTTTTTTAACTTCAGATAAAACGCCTGCTTTTTGAATTTTTTTCTTAAATCTTCTTAAAGCACTTTCAATACTTTCGTTTTCACCTACTTTAATTTCTGGC
>CADCPD010000216.1 GCA_902803265.1 uncultured bacterium
CCTGTATGGATAATTATTTTTTGTGTGATTTTTGGAGTTTCTGCAAAATTTATTCAGGAAAGATTTATTAAAAGAGGTGAAAAATGATGACTCTTCTGCACCTTTTTTATGAGTTTTTCAAAATAGGCGTATTTTCATTTGGCGGAGGTTATGCAACAATACCGTTTTTGTATGAATTAGTGCATACTTATGGTTGGTATAGTGAAAACCAATTAACAAATATGATAGCAATATCAATGGTTACACCTGGTCCTGTCGGCGCGAATATGGCTACATTCGCAGGTTTTCAAACATTAGGCATAACAGGAGGAATAATAGCAACGCTATCCCTTGTTTTTCCCTCATTCTTATTTGTAATATTTATATCAAAACTTTTGAAAAAATATAAAGATAAATTTTTGGTAAAAACTATACTTTATTCTCTAAAGCCTGCAGGCTGCGGTTTGTTATGTGCTGTCGGATGCAATTTATTTAAATCTCACGTTAATTCAATTCATGCGATAGCTTTATTCATATTTTTATTTTTAATAAGTTTTAAATTTAAAAAAAATCCGCTTTATTATTTTTTGTTTGCCTCAATAATCGGAATATGTTTTCAGTTATGTGGTTTTAAACTTTATTAGTCTATTGTTGCTATCGGGTAAAAAGATTTTAAGTATTTAACATTTTCAATTTCAATATCAGCATATAACGCACATTCTTTGTTTTCGGCCTTTGCTAATATTTCTGCTGTTGGAGAAATAATCATAGACGTTCCTATTGCATACATTTTATTACCGCATTCTTTTGTTTGGTTACTAACTATAAAATAAACCATATTATCATAAGCTCTTGTTCTGTTTAATGTTACCCACATATCCTGAGCATATTTAAGTGTGTTTTCGTCTTTGTATATTTCGTCAGTGACTATCCAACATGTAGGTAAAACAATAATATCAACATTTTCTTTTATAAGTTTGTTAAAGTGTAGAGGATATCTTATGTCAAAGCATATAGCCATTCCGACTTTTGCAAAATCAAAATCAGCCGTAACAATTTTGTTTCCTGCGGTTATATTACAGCCTTCGTTTCCTCCCATATAATTGAAAAGATGTATTTTATCATATTTTGCAATTATTTCTCCGTTTCTGTTTATTGCAAAAGACGTATTATACATTTTATCTTTAATTTTTCGTACAACTGTTCCTGCAATAATATTTGTATTATATTTTTTTGCTAAATTTTGAACAAATTTTATTGTTTCTCCACCATTTTCATCTTCAGGTTCTTTTTGATATTCAATGTTTGTTGAAAAAAATTCAGGCATTATGACAAGGTCTAAATTTTTATCGGAATTTTTCTTTATGTAATATTCTATTTTACTTGAATTAACTTCTTTTTCTCCCATAAGAGAATTTATTTGTATATTTAAAATTCCTGCCATAATTTAGCCCTCACTTTTAATAAAATTTTATTACAAATAAAGATAAAAATATAAAAACTGTTTTTGTTACAATTTATACACAATTTAGATGAAATTTTAAAAAATAAAGCAAGTTTTTTTGTGTTTATACGTTTTAGTATGTGTATACATGTATTTTTTTAGGTAGTCATGACAAGCGGAAACGAATTTAAATTAGGTGGAAATAATGGTAATATTGCTGATTTGGCCAAGCTCAAATCAGGCGTAAAACGTGCTGATTTTGAATCTGATGCTAAAATGCTGCAAGTTTTTGATGCGGTTGACAGTAATAACAATCAAACTCTGGATATGGATGAAGTTACTGTCTTTACAGATGGAATGAAGAATGCTGCAAATGGTGATGATACTATAACTAAGCAAGAAGCTCAGCAAGTATTTAAAGTTCAACAAGAAAAAGCAAAAGCGCAAGGCGAAGATGCAAAAAAATACGATATCAAAGCAAAAGATTTATTTGGCTTTGTAAATAGATTTTTAGATGCTTCTGCAAGAAGTAATGTAAAATCATCTGTTGTTGATGAGCAAGGAAACCAAACTTTAACTTATGAAGATGGTTCTCAAGAAATTTTAAATAAAGATGGTTCAAAAATCTTAATTCAAGTTATTGATGGTAAAAAAGTATCAAAATCGCTTGATAAAGACGATAATACAACAGAAGAATCAATTACTGATGAAGAATCGGGAAATACTGAAACTTTATCATATGAAAATGGTAAACTTAAATCTCATGTTATAAAAAATGGTACTACAACAAGTTTTTTAGGTGTAGAAGACGGATTCTCAAAAGGAAAACCTGTTAAACAAATTATTAACCAAGGCACAGAAAATGAACAAACAGTAGCGTATAATCATACAGGAGATAATTCTTATACTGCTGTATCAACTATGTCAAATATTGAAGAAACTGTTGTAGTTACTGATGGTAAACCGGAAACATCTTCAAAAATTTTATATAAAAACGGAAAAAAAGTTGAAGAATATACAGTTTCACATAACGATGGAGTTCAAACTCGAAGATTTTTTGAAAATGGTAAATTAAAAAGTGATGTTGTAACTACATCTGATGGTACAAAAACAGAAACGCTTTATAATGAATCTGAAAGAAAATTACAATCTGTTATTCAAAAAGCAGACGGTACAGTTTATAAAGCAGAATATGACGGTAAAGGAAGTACTCTTGTTGTAGTTCAGAACGGAGAAACTATAGATAAACTTGCTAAGAAGTTTGGTAGAACAATTGCGGAAGTTGCAAGTAATAACAAAGGTACTGTTCATTATCAAAACGGTTCTCCATACTTTTTAGCTGGTGAAACAGTGAAAATATCAGGAGAGTTTGCTCCGGATTATAAAGGTTTACAAGGTCGTTCGACATCTGAGCATGTACAAGATCAATATGCACAACAAGAACAACAAAGAGTTGCTCAAAGACTTAATGGAAAAGATTTTAAAGAAGTTACTGTAGCAAAAGATTACGCTAATTTAACAGATTATGCGAAAGATTTACTTCGCTCAGAATTAGGTAGAGAACCAAGTAAAGAAGAATTTACAAATAAAGCAAATGATTTGGCATATCTAAATGGCGGAAATAGTATAGTACCTAAGAAAGGTATGACAATTCGTACTCAAAAAACTGAAGCTGATATTAAAGCAGATAAATTAAAAGTTGGACAAAAACATGGTAAAAATGTAAAACGAAATGCTGTAAATGAACTTGTTAGAGAGTTTAATCAGGCTCAAAGAAGTTTTAATAATCAACTTAAAAAAGATGGTTGGGCAGCAGATGTAGCAGATGCGGTGTCATATATTTGGAACAATGATGCTTGGTCAGCTACCGGTAATACTGCAAGACAAGTAAGACAAGATTTAGCTGATTATAAAGAAAAAATTGAAGGTTTGAAAGTTGCGTATAAAGAAGGTGAACCTCAATTTAAGGCTAAGTTTAAAGAAACTTTTGGTATTGAATATAATGAAAAAAATATGGAAGCTTATCAGTCAAGCAGAGATAAGCTCAAACATGTTTCAACGGTTTTAGCAACAGAAAAAGCTGTTACTTCAAGAATGGATGAGTTATTCGCAAACTACGATAAAGAAAAAGCTATTGTAGATAAATATAAGAATAGTCCTAATACTCTTGTTGATGAACGTAAGTTAAACAGTGCGCAGTTTGCTGTTCAAAGAGAAATTCAAAATGTTTTAGGTTTGTCAGATTCTGAAATGATAAAACTTTCACAAGATTTACAATCAAAGGGTAAATCTTTAGATATAAACTATATGAGATAATTATATGGTGAAATAAAAACAGGTTTGGCAAATGAAAGTAAGAAAGCTTTAGGTGGAAAAACTCTTGAACAATATCAGTCGGAAAAAGATGCTGCATATAAGAAAGCATATGGTAACAAAACAGATATTGTTAAACGAGTAGCGGACTATAATGATTCACAAGATACTGGTGCCGCTGTTGTTAAAGTTGGAGCTAAAATAGTTGGCTCAGCATTAGTAGGTGCAGCTACAGGTGGCGCTGCATCCGGAATATTAATGGGGGCTCTTATTTCTTCTGGTGTATCATTTGCAGTTGATGCAACTGATATGATGTCAGATGGCAGAGAACATTCTCTTGGTGAGTATGGTTCTGTTGCTGGGGATGCAGTAGTTGATGGTGTTACTCAGGCAATTAGTGGTGGCACTTCAAAGTTCTTAAAAGCTTCTAATGTTGGAAAAGTTACGAGATATGCTACAAAAGCTGTTGTTGATATGACATTAGATGGCGGTGTTGATTATATGCGTACAGGTGAGTTCCATTTATCAACAATTGTTATGTCAGGGGTATCATCTGTTGGTGGTGAAATGCTAGGTGATTTCATGGAAGCTCGTGCAAAAAGAAAAGCTGTTGAGAAAGAATTTTCTCAATTGGAAATTAAAACAACAGACCCATTAGATGATGTTCCATCTAATTGGGCTACAATGACTCCTGATGAAAGAAGAGCAAATTTAAGACAACGTCAAATTGATCATGAAAATTGGATAAAAGTTAATGGAGGACCTGCTCTTGATGCATCAGCTGTAGAAATAATAAATCCTGAACATTCAAGATATGTTGTTACCGTAAATCCTGATGAAATGGGTGGTGTTCAAACTCAAGATTTGGGTAATGGTATAAAAGGTATTGTTGATGATCCTGGACATATAAGAGTAGATGTAACTTCTTCTCAAATGCGTCATGCAATAGCTGATGTTGGAAAACTAGGTATTAATCCAAAATCTGAATTTGGTCGAGGACTTGTTAAATTAGAAAATATACAACAAGCAAAAGTATCTTATACATCAAGAGCCGATGGATTACCTGAATATGCTGCAGTACAGGGACTTGGCGAAAAAGGCAGCGGTGTTTCAACACGTAGTGTTATTACAGCACCAGATGTACTTGATTGGCGTAATTCTGCCGGAATGCGCGAAGATGTATACCAAACATTGAAAGAACGAGGTATCATTGGAGATTCTCAGTTGCTTGAAGATTGTGCAGAATTATCAAGTAGAGCTTACGATAAGAAACTGGACGATGTTATATTTAAAGATGGAAAACCTTTTGTACTTGATAAAAAAGGAAATCGTGTTGCAGAAAAACCTTTTAAAGGCTCAAGTGGTGATTGGGATCGCATTATGTCACAGACAAATGAATCTACAGGTTTTAATGCAAGGGCATATAAGAATGGCGATAAGGTCATGATTATATTCAGAGGTTCTGATGATGTAGCAGATTTATCTTCTGATTTTAGAATGATGACAGGTAAAACACCTGAACAATTAAATGAAGCTTTATCTTTTGTTGAAGCAATTAAGCAACAATACCCTGATGCTAATATTGTTGTTACAGGTCACTCGTTAGGTGGATCTTTGACAGAATTAACTGCAGCTAAGTATGGTGATGTTGTCGGTATCTCATTTGATGCTGTTGGAACAAAGAATATTATTGAATCATCTGGTGGGGCATTAAAAGATAATCATAATACTATTAGTTGTCTTGTTCATAGTGATGCTATCTCAAATGCTGATGCACATGCAGCTCAAGTTTTACTTGTTGGTAATGTTACTAAAGGTGGTGGAGTTTTAAGTCCACATTCAATGGCTAATTTTACAGGTACTAATTCTGCTCTTGATGGGGCTGAAAAAGGTTTCTTGGCAAGACATGTAGAAGCAAATGCTAAAGCAACTAAATTATCTGCTGTTTTAGCAGAATATCCTAATGGCTCAATAACTTTAGAGGATAAACAATTCAAAGGTATTGCTAAAAGTTTTGAATATGAAGTAAATACCATGGGAGCGGATTTAGATCAATTAGAATCACAAGTTAATCGTCTTTCTAGTTGTGAACAAAAGGAAAAACTACAAGGTTTAATTGACAAAAGACGTGTTGAACTTTTAGCAGATGCGGATTTGGATGCTTTTGAAACTGATTTTATCAGTAAACTTGAAGATATGGAAAGACAAGAGCATTTGAGAAGTTTAATTGATAAAAGAATACACGGAATTACATCAAGTACAGATATTAAGGCAAATTCAAATACACTAAGAACTTTATCTGGAGATGAAGTTAACAATGTTTTAGCTCGTGACTTTGGTTTTAATGAGCCGGGATTTTTAACAGGAGAATCTCCTTCTTCAGAAATTGTTACTAGAAAACCAACAAAATTTGTAAGAGTTTACAACGACCAAAGTTCTTTTGCTAAAGGTACTTGGTTAATGCCATATGATGAAGTTGTTGGTAAAACTCCTGCTGAAATTAAAGATTTCTATGCTTTACCGGCTATGCCAAAATATGTCGTTGAAGTTGAAATTCCTGCGGGTACTAAAATGTTTACCGGAAAATGTAATCCTGTTTGGGATGAAAAAAATGTTAATAGACAATGGGGCCATGGCGGTGGAACTCAATATTTCGTAACTAATAATTTTGAAATTCCTACAAGACTTGAAAATCAACGTCTTATTCCTGTGGCTAAAAAATAATACAAAGAAAGACTATAATAGAAATGGATATAGAATTTGAAAAAAATAAATTAAAATTACCTTTTAACAAAGTGTCTTTCAAACATGATATTGATAATGTTATTGAAGCAAAAGGAAGAATAGTTGTATTATTAGATATCCCTAATAGTGATGACACTATTGATAATGTTTTTGCATTGGATATTAATGGTAAAAAGTTATGGAGAGTTCAGCCGTTAAAGGAATATAATTCAAATATTACTCAATTTAGTCCCTATGTTGGTATAGGTTTACTTGAAAACGGTAATATTACGGCCACAAATTATTTTGGTATGAGTTATGAAATTTCTATAGCGGACGGCAAAATTTTAAACGCAACTTTAACAAAATAAAACTTGACAAAGTATATAAAATATCTTATTATTAGAACACCCCTATGGGGTGTTACATTTATAAAAGAAAGGAAATTTATGAAAAAGTTATTATCAGTTTTGTTTGTATTTGGTTTAATGCTTTTCACTATGAACTGTGTTTTTGCTTGTGAAAATTGCGACTGTGACAAACAAAAATGCAAATGTAAATGTGAAAATTGTGAAAAATCAAAATGTGAAAAGTGTAAATGCAGTGATGATTGTAAATGTAAAAAAGAAGGAAAATGTAATTGCGAAAAATGTCCTTGCAAAGACAAATGCCAATGCAAAAACTGCAAAGCCAAAACAGAAAAATGCAATTGTTCTGAAGATTGCAAATGTAAAAAAGAAGGAAAATGTAACTGCGAAAAATGTCCTTGCAAAGACAAATGCCAATGCAAAAACTGCAAAGCCAAAACAGAAAAATGCA
>CADCPD010000217.1 GCA_902803265.1 uncultured bacterium
TATTTAGCATTTTCTGCATTATATTTTAATTCAAGCTTATAATCTTTTGCTTCACTAATATTATAATTTTCAGCATGGTCAACAAGGTAGTGAGATAAATAATCAACGTGTTCATTCATCTTCATTTGATCTTCAAAGTCTTCAGGTTGAATATTTGAACGTATTAAACCTCTAATCATAACTTGAGGAATTAATGCTAAAACAGGGTTGCTACATCCGCCATAGTAACCTGCCATGTTGTGTAATAGTTCAGCAAGTTCATCTCCTGATTTTACTTTTGAACCAGATTTATCTCTTAAAGATAAATTTTTAATACCTCTTTCTTTAAGCATTTTATCCAAAGCTTTTTCATCAAACAGATATTCACTTGTTTTACCTTGTGTAACTTTGAATAAAGGTGGTTGAGCAATATAAACATAACCTTGTTCAATTAATGGCTTACAATATCTGAAGAAGAATGTTAACATTAAGGTTCTGATATGAGCACCATCAACATCTGCATCAGTCATAATGATAATCTTATGATATCTCAATTTTTCTAAATTAACTTCGTCCGGATTTCTGCTAATTGTTACACCAAAAGCTTGAACCATAGATTGTATTTCGTTGTTACCGTAAATTCTATCAAGACGAGCTTTTTCTACGTTTAGAATTTTACCTCTTAACGGCAAAATTGCTTGAAACATTCTGTTTCTACCTTGTTTAGCAGAACCACCTGCTGAATCACCTTCGACAAGGAATATTTCACATTTTTCCGGCTCTCTGTTTGAGCAATCTGCAAGTTTACCCGGTAAAGTTGAATTTTCTAATACGGATTTTCTTCTTGTAAGTTCTCTTGCTTTTCTTGCTGCTTCTCTTGCTCTTTGTGCTTGAAGAGTTTTTTCAATTATTGTTTTTGCAATTTTAGGATTAAATTCAAGCCATTCTTGGAATTTATCTCTGATAGAATCTTGAACGGCACCCATTGCTTCTTGGCTTCCTAATTTTTCTTTTGTTTGACCTTCAAATTCCGGGTTTTGTAACTTAACACTGACAATAGCAGTTAAACCTTCTCTTACATCTTCACCGGTAAGATTTTGTTCAGAATCTTTCAATATATTATTTTTTCTTGCATAATCATTTAATACACGGGTAATACCGTTTCTAAAACCTGTTAAGTGAGTCCCACCGCTATGAGTATTAATATTATTTGCAAATGACAAAATACTTTCGCTGTATGCATCAGTATATTGCATTGCAACTTCAACTCTCATATCATCAACCATTTTATCTATATAAATAGGTTCTTCAAATATAACAGTTTTATTTTTGTTTAAGAATAAAACATATTCTGCAATACCGCCTTCATAGTGAAAAACTTCTTCTTCATTAGTTTTTCCGTCTATGAATATAATTTTTAAACCCTTGTTTAAAAATGCCATTTCACGAAGTCTGTTTGCAATAACATCTTTATCAACAACAATAGTTTCTTGAAAAATCTCAGGATCAGGCCAAAATCTGGTTTTTGTACCTGTTTTATCCGTTTCTTTTACTTTTTCAACGCCTGTTGTAGGTTCACCTCTTAGATACTCTTGTCTGTGTACCCAGCCGTTTCTTGAAACTTCAACAACCATTTTTTCCGATAACGCATTTACAACAGAAGCACCAACGCCATGAAGTCCTCCTGATACTTTATATCCTCCGTCACCAAATTTTCCGCCTGCGTGAAGAACAGTATGGACAATTTCTAATGCAGATTTTCCTGAATCAGGTTTTATATCAACAGGAATACCACGGCCATTATCTTCCACAGTAATACTATTGTCAGTATTAATTTTAACCTTTATTTCTGTACAATATCCTGCCAATGATTCATCGATAGAGTTATCAACTATTTCGTATATACAGTGATGAAGTCCTCTTTGTGATGTTGAACCAATGTACATCCCAGGACGCATTCTTACAGCTTCCAAACCTTCCAATACACGAATATTACTTGCATCATATCCTTGTTCCGGTGCCATAGTCGATGTTAAACCTTCGTTATTATCCATAATTTCTCCCCAAAGTTTTAAAATAAATAATATTATTTATATATATTATATTATAAAAATATGGGCATGTCGTTTTTTATTTAATAAAAATGTTACTCAACTTATTATTTTAATTGAAGTTCAGCCCAATCTTTGCTTACTTTATTAAGGATTTCATCGGTAGATTTTTTATCAAGTAAAATTTGCTGAACTGCAGTATTTATAAGTAAATTTATTTCTTTTTGATTTTTTTGAGGCTTAACAGTAGGTTCAATATTTTCCAATTGCTGAGCACTAATAACTCTTGCTTTTGAAATCAAATCGTTTTCCTCATAAATTTTATAAAAGTCGTCATTTAGGGCTTCCTTATTTGTTGATAAGACATTAGAAAGTTTGCCTAATTCAAGGCTGTTTTCTTTATTTGTCAAATACAGTGCAAATTTTAGCGCAGCATCCTTGTTTTTTGCTCTTTGTGGTATGACAAAGTTCATACATGAAAAATCATTTTGACCAAGTTTTCCGTGTAGTTGTTGTGCTACATCCGTTTTCTTGTAAATAGATGGAGCATTTTCTTTAATCATATTTAAGAAGTTGGCACCAGACGTAAATAATACAATGTTTTCACTCATATATTTTTCTAGTGCTTCTCTTTGCGTTTGTGTTATAGTTTCTTTTGGTATCAGATTATTTTGGTATAGTTTTTTATAAAAATTGAATATGTTTTTTGATTCATCAGAATTAATTGTTTCAGCTGTATTTATGCCATATTTGTTCAAAATTTTATACATGGTATCATTTTCAGTGATTGTTGGCATGAATGTGTAAATATGCTTATTATTCATAACTAAATTTGAAAGTTCATCTAAATCTTCATATTTTTGTGGGATTGTGCCATTTACTGAATTTAATATATCTTTATTGTATATTGTTATTGCTGATGTTGCATACCAAGGTAAAGAATATAGTTTATCATTATATTTTAGGGCATTTAAAATTGATTCCTTATATTGTGTTGTATATTTTGAGTCAATTTCTTCAAGAACGCCTTTTTGCGCCAATAGCGCAGAAAAATCAGGATTTAGATTTATTAAATCTGGTGGATTATCACTTAAAACTGCAGCAAGAGTTCTCTTTTCACCTTCAGAAAATGGTACATCAATCCATATAATTTTTATATTCGGATTTTCTTTTTCAAAATTTGAAATAACCTTTTTCATGTATGTTTCAAAATCATTCATTTGTAATGTCCAAAAAATAACTTTTGTCTCATTAGCATGATTATTCTTATTTAGTTTATAAAAAACGCAGAAAGATGTTATTAATAAGATTATTACAATTGTGGCTATAATATATTTTTTCATTCGACACCTTTTTTATTGATGATAAAATTATACTATGAATAATTTGTTTACAGAAATTGAAAATAAAAATAAACAAATTCCATTGGCAGAAATTTTAAGACCAAAAACTCTGGAAGACTTTTTGGGGCAAAAGAATGTTGTTGATATTCATAGTCCGCTTAATAATCTTATTAACTCAAAAAGACTTTTTTCTTTTATTTTTTGGGGCCCTTCCGGTTCAGGAAAAACAACATTGTCAAGAATAATTGCAAATACGGTTAATGCACAGTTTATTGAAATTTCTGCCGTTACTTCAGGAGTTAAAGACATAAAAGAAGCTGTGGAATCGGCAAAAATAGCATTAAGAGATGGTCAAAAAACTATATTATTTATCGATGAAATTCATAGATATTCAAAAACACAGCAAGATGCACTTTTACCGCATTTAGAAAATGGTACTTTATTCTTGATTGGCTCAACTACTGAAAACCCATCCTTTCAGGTTATACCAGCATTACTTTCGAGAGTTCAAGTTATTAGACTCGAAAATCTTGATGACGATTCAATAAAAAAAATTATTAATAATGGCTTTTCTTATTTGTCTGAAAATTACCAGCAGGTTGAAATTAATAATGAAATATTGGATTTTATTGCTAAATTGTCAAGAGGGGATGCTAGATTTGCATTAAATCTTGTGGAAAATTCTTATTTCTCAAGTAATTTTGAAAATGGTGTAAGAAAATTATCTGTCGATAATATTGAAAGGCTTGCTCAATCACGTAAAACTAGATATTCTCAACAAGAACATTATGATTGCGCATCTGCTTTTCAAAAAAGTTTAAGAGGTTCTGATGCTAATGCTGCCATTTATTATTTGGCAAAAATGATTGAAGCGGGTGAAGATCCTAGATTTATTGCAAGAAGATTAATTGTTTGTGCTGCAGAGGACGTCGGAACTGCTAATCCTATGGCCTTATCACTTGCAGTTAGTGCTTATCAAGCTGTAGAGTTGTTAGGAATGCCGGAAGCTAGAATTCCTCTTGCCGAAGCAGTTATTTATGTTGCAAAATCTAAAAAATCTAATCAAACCATTATGGCAATAGATGAAGCTATAAATGATATAAGAAATGGTAAAGATTATCCTCCGCCAATGCATTTAAGAGATTCTCATTATAGTGATGCTAAAAAGTACGGTTTTGGCGAAGGTTACGTATATACTCATTCGAATCCGGAATATAACCAGCAGTTTCTACCTGATGAGTTAATTGATAGAAAATACATTTAATACTCCTCAAATCCAGTAATAGATTAAAAGGCAATTTTTTCAGAGAAAAATACTTAATATAATTAAGGAAACAAAAAATAAATAATAGAAA
>CADCPD010000218.1 GCA_902803265.1 uncultured bacterium
CTGGTGATAAATTACTATTAATTTATGCTTTGGATTTGATTGAAAGATATCGTTTGACAAAGACTACACCTATTGTTGTTTCAGAAGTAAAATGTTCTCAGGTTCTTTTTGATACAATAAATTTAAATTGCGGTAAAGCTATAATGTGTAAAACCGGTCATGGTTTTATTAAATCGAAAATGAAAGAAGTAAATGCTCATCTTGCTGGTGAAATGAGTGGTCACATATTCTTTAAAGACAGATATTACGGATTTGATGATGCTTTTTATGCAGGCTGCAGAATTATTGAAATAATTTCAAAAAATAGAATGGAAAATCCTGATTTTGATATAACAGATATGTTAAAACCTTTTGATGAAGTTTATCTTTCAGATGAGGTTCGTTTACACTGCGAAAATGAACTTAAAAAACCTGTTTTGGAAATGTTTCAGTCTATGGTTGAAAAAAATCAGGATATGTTTGGTTCTCGAATAAAAGAAATTATAACTATTGATGGGATGAGAATAGTTTTTAGCGGAGGTTTTGCTCTGGTTCGCCAATCTAATACAGAACCGGTGTTTACTCTTAGATTTGAAGCAAAAGAAAAAACAGATTGCGAACGCTATAAAGATGTTATGATTTCAAAATTAGAAGAATGTATATCAATTTGTAACAAAAGTTAATAAAAACTGTTAAAAAAGTCAATTTTTGTACGTAAATCAACTTTATTAATGTATAGGATATTAATACGGGGATTTAATGGTTTACAGTAATCAAAATGTAAGTTTCAATGGCGGTTTTAGATATTCAGCTAAAGATATCGAAAACTTAGCAAAATATGCAACTGGTGTTACCTTAACAAATACTTCAACACTAGGCGTGTCAGAAATATTTACAAGTTCTGTATCTAACTTGGCTGTAAGCGGTTTATCTTGGGGCTGGTCAAATAGAAAAGATTTAAAAGGTGCTTTTCACGCTTTAACTCAATCTACAACAGATTTGACAGCTATTCGTAAAGCTTCAGGTTTAAAAGGTGTTTTATCTGCTAATGCAGGTTCTGCATTGTTAAATTCAATTCCGTCAGCTAAAGCATTATCTGAAGTAAAAGGTTTATCTACAGCAACTAAAGATTTATATGATGCAGCTAGAACTGCCGCAGAACAAGCAGCAAAAACTGGTTCTAAAGATGCAATAAATCAAGCTCATAAATTATTTGCAAAAGCTAACCAAGCAGCTCATTTAGAAAAAACAGCAGCTGCTACTGGTGTTGGCTCAACAATATCAAAAGCATTAGGTATTACAAAATTAAATAGCAGCCTAAATGCATTAGCAGTAAAATCACCTGCATTTGGTAAATGTTTAAATGCTTTCAAAGCTCACGGCGGTACAGCAATGTTATTAATGGAAGGTGGTTTTGAATTAGTTGGAAATGTTATTCCTACATTTAGTCAATTAGGTGCTAAATCAGGTATGAAACAATTAGGTAAATCTACCGCTAAAACAGTAGCTTCCGTTGGTGGTTGGGTTGCAGGTGCAGCTCTTGGTACTAAGATAGGTGCATTAATCGGTTCAGTTATTCCTGGTGCTGGTACTGCAGTTGGTGCAGTTGCTGGTGCGGCAATTGGTTCTTTATGTTCTCTAATTTGTGGTTCATTAGGCAGCCGTATTGCTAAGAAAGGTGCTGAAGCAATTGTTGGTAAAGATGAATTAGTTCTTGCTCAAGAAAGACAAGCTAAAGAATTAGCTCAAGCAGCTCAAAATGATAGCACTGTATTGAATCAAATTGCAGGTGCTGCAGCAGAAAGATTAGAAGCTGAAGGTACAGATTCTGATGATGCAAAAGTTGCATTCCAAAGTTTATCAAATCTTAAAGGCAGACAAACTGCTCCTCAAACTTCAACTGCAGTAACAAATCCATTCTTGGCTTACACTACAGCTAGAACTGGTTTTAATCCTCAACAAGATTTGATGGCTCAATCAATCGGTATTGGATACTAATTATAAGATTTAATAAAAAAAGACACCGAATTAATCGGTGTCTTTTTTTTACAAAAGATAAACTATTCTAGAATGTGCGAATACGATAATCACGTTCGGCTTTCGCCGTTGTCGTATTCATTGCCATCGATAACAATTTTTCGAAACGGCTTCTTAAACTGTTTACTTCTGATATCAATTCTTTATAACTTGTTGCTTTTTGTTCTTTTAACTCAGCCTGAAATTTCTCATATTTATTCATTAACTATCCTCCTGTGTATATAGTATTAAAAACATTTGTTTTTAACGAATTTTAAGAGATATGGTTTTTGTTACATATTTTAATATTTGAACAAGTATATAGAAATACGAAAAATATATTTTTAAAATAATTTTGTTTGTTTTATATTTTCCGTATTTTTCAAAGAGTTGAATTTTATTCTCTTTTATAAAATTTAGAGCTAATTTTCTTATTTTTTGGTTATTTTTAATATTTAACTTTGTTCTGTTGAAATTTCCGGCATTATTTGCGTGCTGTCTTTTATAAAATAATTCGTTATTTATTGAAATAGAACCTTCAAGTAAATTCATTAAATTAAAAATAAACTTATCAGGACAAATTTTCCAATCGTCGGTATTTTTGTATTTTAGTATAATATCTACTGATTTTTTTTTGAACATAGCTGAAGTCATAGGTGACCAAAACCAACCTCCAAAGGGTTTGTTATTTAAATATTTTATTTTGGTTTGGACCTTTGAAGTTTTATTATTTTCTTGTATTGTTGTATTTTTACAAGAAATAAATGCTACATTTGTTGTATTTAGTATATTTAAGAGAGTTTGTGTATAGTTTTCAAAAATTACATCATCAGAGTCTATAAAGCTTATAAAGTCTCCTGTCGCGCAATTTAGTCCTGTTAAAATGGATTTTAGCTGACCGTAATTTTTTTCATGTTTTATAAGTTTTATATTTAAATCCGGATTATTGTTGATAAAATTTTCAATAATATGAACGGAATTATCTGAGGAAAAATCATCAACAATTATTATTTCAATATTGTTATAAGATTGATTTTTTATTGAATGAAGGGTTTCCTTTATAAAATTTGCGTAATTATATGATGTTACAACAAATGATACTTTTGGATCTTGTTGTAAAGAGTTTTCATGCATATTAAGAAGCCTTTTGTTTGTTATAAATTACAGAACTTATAAATGAAGTTATAATAAAAGCGAGTCCGATTAATCCTGTAACTACTTCCGGAATTTCTCTAAAAGTAGATATCATCATTATTATTGATAAGGCTCCGATAGCCCAGTGTGCGCCGTTTTCTAAATACAAATATTGAGCAAGCGTTTTCTTTTCCGTAAGCATAATTGTCAAAGAACGAACAAAAACAGCACCGATAGATAACCCTATGGTAATAATCATAATGTCAGAACTCAAGGCAAACGCACCTAAAACTCCGTCCAGAGAAAATGACGCGTCAATTAATTCAAGGTATAAAAAACTTACTAATCCTGCACCTTTTACTGTTGTTGCAAGAGCTTTGGCTCTTTCTTCTTCATGTTTTTCAAGAGCATGAGAAACTCCATCAATAAGCAAATATGTTATAATTCCGCAAATACCGGCTATTAAAACTTCCTTTTGTTGAATCGGAGCAACAAATTTGGCTGTTAAAAGTAAGAATAATAATGTTGTAATAATTTCAAATCCTTTTATATGAGAACATTTTGTAAGATTTTTTTCGATAAAACAAATCCAGTGAATATCTTTATCTTTGTTGAAGAAATAAGATAAAAATAACATCATCAAAAATGTTCCGCCAAATGTGACGATAGGAGCGTGCGTTAATTCTAAATAGTGTGCGTATTGATGAGCATTATTTAAAGCCATATTTAATACGCTTAAACAAGATATTTTAGCAAAAATAGATACAACAGCTATTGGAAATAGTAATCTCATTCCGAAAACTGCAATCAAAATACCCCAAGTTACAAATCTGTGACGCCAAATTGGAGTCATTTTTTCTAATTTTGTCGCGTTTATAACAGCGTTATCAAAGGATAAGCTAACTTCAAGTATTGATAAAATTAGGGCGATAAATACACAGGTAAATCCGCTTCCTTTTAAAATATGTTCACCCCAAAACCAAGCTAAAAGAACACCGATAATAGTTGTTATAATTGAACTTTTAAAATATTTCACAGCATATCCTCTATTTTTGTTATTATATCTTCTGCTTTTTTAGTCAGATTTTCAAGGTCTGAATTATTATTTACCACAAAATTCCAATCTTTAATATGGTCAAGACCTACTTCAGTTATATCAGTTTCTCCGATTAACGTTCCTCTTTGTTCTCGTAATTCTCTCGGACAATTAACTCTTATTGTTATGGCTCCGGCAGCTTTGAATATATCATATTCGTGTTGAACTCGAACATCTGTAACCATAATATTCCCATCTTGAGATATTATTTTTTTTAGCCAATAATCTGCGTCCTGACTTCTTCCCCAATTACCTAAATCTATAAGCCCCTGTCTGTAAAGAGGTTTATTTTTTTCAATTTCTTCATAAGTAAGATTATGTTGTTTTCCGTATTCTAATTTAATGATATCACCC
>CADCPD010000219.1 GCA_902803265.1 uncultured bacterium
AGAGGAAACGTTAATCGTAACAGACATAAAAAAATCTTAAAATTAGCTAAAGGCTTTATCGGAGCTAGAAGCAGAATTTTTAAAGTAGCAAATATTGCTGTAATGAAAGCTCTTAAATATGCTTACAGAGACAGAAGAGTTACAAAACGCAATATGAGAAGATTATGGATTATCAGAATCAATGCAGCAGTTAGAGAACAAGGAATGAGCTATTCAAGATTTGTTAACGCTTGCAAAAAAGCTGATATTTTGGTTAACAGAAAAATGTTAGCTGATTTAGCAGTTAATGATCCTGAAGCATTTTCAGTTGTTGTTGAAACAGCTAAAGCTGCTTTATAATAATTTTTAGGGAAATTAAGAACATTTTTAAGAGGTTGAATAAAATCCAACCTCTTTTTTTTACGTTATTTTATTATTTAAATTAGTAAACTAATTTAGTCTTAGCGACCAGGAATTACATTATATTTTTCATAATCAGCTTCCATTTTTGGTCTGTTTATTTCAAGAGCTTCATAAATATCTTCTTTTTTTATTTTAAATTTTTTCTTATATGTTTCAACATTAAATTGAACAACTTCCGGATACTGAATATAAACATCGTGTCTGGTTTTCTTATTCAAAGCTCTACGCATACAGCCCATGAACACTGTTTCAAAGTGTTTTGTTTGTATATATTCCCCAATAGCTTCAGGTTTTATAGAATTACCTTCAACAGCAAGAGATTCTATTATCATAGGATTTTCAGATGCATAAGTATCTCTTATTGCTGCAGTATAATGTTTATAATTTAAAGAAACATCAGGATCGATTGTTGTCATAACTACATAGTATTTTTTTCTATTTTTATGATTATAAAGACCTTCTGTTGCATAATGCATACTATCAGGAGCTTTTGAGGCAGTAAAATCAAAATCTTTCAAAGATTCAAGATAAAGTTGTTTAGCCCAATTTTCTCCGCCTTGTTCAAAAAATCTTCCAAAATATTGTTGATAAATAATATTATAACCTTTATTTCTTGCATATACATTAAACATTGCATTTTTCATTGCTGAATTACTGTCAATATTGTCCATTCTCGTGTAATTATTTGATATGCGTTGAGCTGATGATAAAATTCTTTCTGTGTAACCTTTCGGAATTCCTGCATATGCAAGAACAAATAAACCTGCATCATCAAACATAGAATATCTTCCGCCAACACCATCATGAATATATAAATTCTGAATATAATTAGGATTATTTCTTATTTGCATTCTTAAATTATCATCTTTAGCAAATTTATCGGTACAAATTGCAAAATGTTTTTGAGCCATATTTCTTGCATCTTTTGGTCTTACATCTTGAGATATATAATAATCTATTAATTTTTGTTCAAATCTTTTGAACGCATCTTGAGTTTCAAACGTTGTACCTGATTTTGTTACAACCAAAAAATTCAAATTTTGAATCCCTACTCTTGTATTATTAATAAAATTATTAAAACTCATTGGGTCGATATCAGAGTAAAAATAAACATCTCCGTTATTTTGACCTGTCATATTTAATAAAAATTCGGCAGTATGCTTAGAACCACCAATTCCAAGAACAACAAGTGGTCTTTGAAGGAGACCTTGTCTTGATTTTAGAGTATTTGCTTGTGCATAAATTTCATCTAAATGTCCATTTAATTGTTCTCTTGGTAATGAAACCCATTTTAAATACTGTTCTGTTTTATCTTTTCTTGAATTAAAATCACCTAAAACCTTTTTCATAACTTCTTTATTTTTAGAATAGAATTTTGCAAAACTATCTCCTTTTTTTGAAAGTGAATATTCATCAGAATAATCTGACTTAACAATTTCTGTCGAATGAATATGAGGATTATCATAAGCTAATTTATCTAAATCGGCATCTATCATTGCCGCACCTAATAATTCCAATAACATAATTTATATACTCCTTTTTATTTAATATTATCATAATTGTTAAAAAAAATCTTTTAAGTTAAAATAAAAATATGAAGAAACCCGAATTATTATTACCCGCAGGTAATATAGAAAAACTTGATTATGCAATACAATACGGTGCTGATGCCGTATATTTGGGCGTTGTTGATTTTAGCCTACGCGCAATGCGAAAAGGAGAATTAATAACACTTGAAAACCTTAAAAATGCGATAGATTTAGCACATGAACATAACGTAAAAGCATATTTAACATTAAATATATTTGCTTTTAATAATGATATTAAATTGCTTGAACAAGCAATGGACAAAATTATTGAAAGCAATCCTGATGCAATAATTTTAAGTGACTTGGGTGTATTTAACGTTGTAAGAAGATACATGCCGGATACTCCAATTCATGTAAGCACTCAAACAAATACGCTAAATTATGAAGCAGTAAAATTCTGGAAAGAAATGGGAGCGCAAAGGGTAATTTTAGCGAGGGAATTGCCGATAAAAGATGTAAAAGAAATAAAAGAACAAGTTCCTAATATAGAATTGGAAGTTTTTGTTCATGGTTCACAATGCGTATCTTTCTCGGGAAGATGCTTATTGAGTGATTACATGACTTATGGCGAAAGAAAAGCAAATCACGGAAACTGTGCTCAACCTTGCAGATGGAGTTATAAACTTGTAGAAGAAACCCGCCCCGGACAATATTATGAAATAAATCAGGACGACAGAGGAACCCATATTCTAAGTCCGAAAGATTTATGCCTTGTAGAATATTTGAGAGAATTAATTGACGCAGGGGTTGATTCTCTAAAAATAGAAGGAAGAACAAAAAGTCTTTACTACGTTTCAGCGGTAACAAAAGCATACAGAGCTGCTATTGATGAAGTATTTGAAAATCAAAACTGCGATTTACATAAATATTATGAAGAACTTAAAAAAGTAGGTAACAGAGGATACACTCAAGGCTTTTATCTTGGCAATAACAATAGCGAAAGCTATAGCTACGAAATATCAAAAGGTCTTGCAGGCGCTGACTTTTTATGCGAATTTTGGGATAAAAAAGATGACATGTATCTTGTAAAAACCAAAAATAAATTTTTAAAAGGACAGGAAATAGAAATCATCACTCCTGATGAACAATATTTTACATATGCAATTAAAATAATAAGTAAGAAAACAAATGAAGAATTAGAAGTTGCAAATACAAACGACGAACTATACATAAAATTTGAAAGAGAACCAAAAAATTACAAATACGCATTAGCAAGAACAAAGGAAATAAAAAATCATGATACTTAAACCGGATTACAATTTAAAAAATATATACGAAATAACCCCTCAAATGCTTTTAGATATGGGAATAAAAGCAATGTTTGTAGACCTTGACAGTACCACAATGGTTTCTAAATCCGGAAAATTCACAAAAGAAACTCTTGAATGGTTTGAACAATTCAGAAAAGATTTTTATATAGCTATAGTAACAAATAACAAAAATCCTGAATATACAAAAAATGCAAAAAAATCTGTTAAATTCAGAATTATAGAAGATGCCCACAAACCATGGACAAAAAAGATTAAAACATTGATAAAACAATTATTTATGGAACCAAAAGATGTTGTTATTATTGGTGACAGACCACTAACAGATATTCTTGTAGGTAAATTATGCGGAACAAGAACAATTCTTGTAGGTTCAATCAATGAAAATGAAAATACACCTACAAAATTTGTAAGATTTTTGGAAAGACTTACTATTCGGAACTTTTAATTAAAACTTATAAAGACTAACTTGATTATTTATTATTTTGTTATATCATTACATGGTGGGCCTAATGAATAAAATTTAGGCTCAAAATAACAAATTCAAATATTAATAGAAAGGCAAATAAATGGGAACTCCCGTAACAAAAGCTACAATATCAACATCATCTGTAACAAGTACAAATACAAAAACAGCGACAAAAACAAATACAAACAGAAATACCACAACAGGACAATCAACTAATACTAAAAATAAAACAAATAAAACAACTTCAAATCAAAATGTTCAAAAAAACGGCACTAAAAAAAGACATTATTCTATCGGTCCTGACGGAAGAAAAATAGATGTAACAAGCATTTTTGAAGAAATCGAAAGAGAATCTAAAAAGAATATAGAAGAACACGATAAATTTATAAAAGAAATGTTCGAGCTATAAATTAATAAACAAAAAAGATTTTAGAAAAATTTCTAAAATCTTTTTTAATATATGGACACAAAACTAATTTACGAACCCTTTTTTACAACGAAAGAAGTCCATTGATCCTGATGAAGTTCTTCAATGATATTTAAATTATTGTTATTTATTGCTTCAATAACAACGGGTTTCTTCTCATCAAGAATACCGCTTAATGATAAATAAGCGTCGTCTTTCATCAGATTTTTTAAATCACCCATAATTTCTGCCAAAACATTATGCAAAATGTTTGCACAAACAAAATCAAATTTTTGAGAAATTTTATCAGCCGTATTAAGTTCAAAAATAATATCTGGACATTTGTTTAAAACAGCATTATCAATAGCGGTTTGAATAACGGTTTCGTCATTGTCGCAACCGTAAACATAATTTGCACCAAGTTTTTTTGCTAAAATAGATAAAATCCCCGAACCCATACCAATATCAGCAACATCAGCATTTTTTTGCATATATTTTTCAAGATGTTTCATGCAAAGCTGCGTTGTCTGATGAGTACCTGTTCCAAAAGCACAACCTGGATCAAGTTCAATTATTATTTCATTTTCTTTAGGTTCATAATCAATCCACGTCGGAACAACTGTTATTTTGTCTGTAATATGGGTTACATCCCATTTTTCTTTCCATTTTTTAGACCAGTCTTCATTTTCTATTTTTGTTACGTTAAAATCCCAACTGCCTAAATCTTCTTCACTAAATCCATTAGATATCATTAGCTTTCTTGCGTTTTGCAAGCGTTCAGCAACGTTTTCATTATCTTTTATAAACGCCTTTAAAGTACCTTTTGTAGTGGAAATCATCTCCAAATCTTTGTAAGCTTCTTCTTCTAAAATAACTCCGTCACAATCAAAAGTTTCAAAGCACATGTTTGAAATTTCATCTTCCATATCAGGATTTATGACTATTCTTAATTCGTAATATTGTTCTTGATTATTCAACGAATTCACCCATTACTCTGTATTTATTGTATCTTTGTTCTTTAAGCTTTGAAGCTGACATTTTAGAATATTTTTTCAAACTTTCCAATATAGATTTTTTAAGATTATCTGCCATTTCCTGATGATTATTGTGTGCACCACCCATAGGTTCTTTTACAATACCATCAATAATATTCAATTTTAATAAGTCCTGAGCAGAAATTTTAAGCGCTTCGGCCGCAGTAGCAGCAAGGGAAGCATCTCTCCAAAGAATTGAAGCACAACCTTCCGGAGAAATCACTGTATAATAAGCATATTCAAGCATTAAAACTTCATTTGCTACAGCAATACCTAAAGCTCCGCCGCTGCAACCTTCACCTGTAATAACAGAAATTACGGGAACTTTTAATTTTGCCATATCTCTTAAATTCATAGCAATTGCAATACCTTGACCGGTTGCTTCTGCTGAAACTCCCGGATATGCCCCCGGTGTATCCACTAAAGTTACAATCGGAATACCGAATTTGCTTGCGTGTTCAAATAATCTCATAGCTTTTCTGTAGCCTTGAGGTTGAGGCATTCCAAAATTATACTCAAGATTTTCTTTTGTATTTTTACCTTTTTGTGTACCGACAAACATAATAGGTTTTCCGTCAAGTTTTGCCAAACCGCCTATTATTGATCTATCGTCACAACCCATTCTATCGCCATGAAATTCTATAAAATCTTCACACATTAGATCCATGTATTCTAAAAAATTTGGTCTGTCAGAATGTCTTGTAATTAGTAATTTATCTTCAATACTCAATTTTGAATATAATTCATTTTGATATTCTTCTGCTTGTTTTTCAAAAGATTCTATTTCTTTTTCTAAATTCATTCCTGACTCCAAACTCAATTTTTTTAATTCATCAATTTTTGCGTATATAGCTTTTATAGGTTTTTCAAACTTTAAGTCTGTCATAACAACCTGCTTTCTCAAAAGTAATTACATTTTGTGTAATGCTAAAATATTTGCTAAATTTTTTCTCAAGTCTTTTCTTTTAGAAACAAAATCAACTTGACCATTTTTAAGCAAATATTCTGCTGTTTGGAAATCAGACGGAAGACTTTGGTGAATAGTTTGTTCAATAACTCTTCTACCCGCAAAACCAATTCTTGCACCTTGTTCTGCAATAATAATATCGCCTAAAGTACCAAAACTTGCCGTAACACCACCAAAAGTAGGTTCTGTTAGTAAGCAAATATACAATAATCCTGCCTCATCCAGTTTTGAAACCGCACAAGAAGTCTTTGCCATTTGCATAAGACTTAACGCACTTTCCTGCATTCTTGCACCGCCTGATGAAGTAACCGCCAAAACAGGTAATTTTTCTTTTATTGCATGTTCAATTAATTTAGTAACCTTTTCACCAACAGCACTACCCATTGAACCACCCATAAAATCAAAGTCCATAATAGCTGATGCTATTTTATGTCCTTCAATTTCACCTACACCTGTTATCACAGCATCATTCAAAGATGTTTTTTCTTGTGCCGCAGATAATCTGTTTGCATAAGATTCCGTATCCGTAAATTCAAGAGGATCTGTAGGTTTTATTTCAGAAAATAATTCTTCAAAAGTATTTTCATCAAATAATTGTTTAACTCTTGTTTGTGCATTAACTCTAAAATGATAATCACATACAGGACAAACACTATCATTTTCTTCTAAATCAGATATCAATATTTGAGTACCGCAATGAACACATTTGGTCCAAAGACTCGGACTTGTATTTTCATCTACTCTTGCTTCTATTTTTCTGCGTTCGAGTTGAGCTTCTTTTCTCTTTTCAAACCAATCTTGTATAGTCATGTTTTATTGTTTCCTTTTATCACACTTAAACATTATACACTAAATTTATTTTTGGTCATCTTCTTCACATTTCGTGTCATTTTCAATTTTACGACCGGTTAAATAAGAGGAAACTTTTGGAGAAAGCTGTATATTTTGTAAAGTTAAATTATATTTTTTTAAATCACCGATATTTGTTTGTTCTTGTAATAAATCCTTTTTTGGCTGCATAATAACACTGTCTTTAACTTTTTCAAATTCTGACTTATGACCTTTTTCAAGAACTCTTTGAATAACTTCATCGACATAGGTACCGCCAACACCATATTTAGCAGCAATTTGACTAACAGAAGCACCTTGAGGTAGTCTATACAACCATTGAATTGAAGCAGCATCATTTTGTGAAAGGTTAACCATACCATATTGATGCGGAGTATACATTATATCCGATTTGTAAGGACTATGACCTAAACCTAATGCATGCCCGATTTCGTGTAAAATTGTATGATAAACTTCACCATCTGCCATATATTGTTGATGAATTACACCATCAGACAAACCTATTGAAACTTCTGCACTATATAATCTGTTTTGATTATCATAATTGAATAAACAATGACCTAAGGCCTTTCTGTCAACACGTCTCCATTCAACATTAACATTAGAAGATAATAAATCATCCGTTAACTGAATTTGAATTTGCCCTGCTGCAGCCTTTTGCCATACTTCAAGAGCTTTAATTACCATATTTTTATATTTGTAATCTTGTCCTTGTTTGGAATAAAAATTCATCGGTGCAATAAAAACAACAAGCGGCATATATGTCCAACGCATTAATTGACCGTTTTTAAAACTCTCTTGTAAATAAGTTTTGTAATTCATAACTTTATTGTATAATAAAAAAGTCTTAAGGGAAAATTGATAAGGGAGATTTACAAACAATGGATATAATGGGAATGATGAAGAAAGCTCAAACAATTCAAAAGAAATTGCAAGAAGCTCAAGAAGAATTAGCAAATGAAGAAATAACCGTAGAAGTACAAAATGGCGCAATAAAAGTAACTCTTGACGGAAAAGCTCAATTTAAATCAATAAAACTTTCAAAAGAAGCTATAAATTCAGAAAACCCTGATTCAGTAGATGATGATACAGTTGAAATGTTAGAAGATTTAATCACAACAGCAATTAAACAAGCATCAGAACAAGCAACTTCTAAAATGGAAGCAAAAATGAAATCAATTACAGGCGGTATAAGCATTCCGGGATTATTCTAATGATTTATCCAAAATCAATTGCAACATTAATTGAATATTTTCAAAAATTACCGTCAATAGGACCAAAATCAGCACAAAGATTGGCTTTTTACATGTTAAAAATGCCAATGGCTGAAGTTGAGAAATTTGCACAAGCAATGATAGATGCAAAAGAAAATACAAAAGCCTGCGAAATTTGCTTTAATCTTTCGTCAACAAGCCCTTGTGAAATTTGTTCATCAACAAACAGAGAACGCAGCACTATTTGTGTTGTTGCAGAAACAAAGGATTTAATCGCGATAGAAAAAACAAACGAATACAAAGGCTTGTACCATGTTTTACAAGGTTTAATTTCGCCGATAGACGGAATTGGTGCAGAAGATATAAGAATAAAAGAACTTTTAACAAGACTTACAAATGACGAAATTAAAGAAGTTATTCTGGCGCTTTCACCTTCTGTTGAAGGAGAAGCAACAAGTTTATATCTTTCTAAATTAATAAAACCGTTTAATATAAAAATATCAAGAATTGCCTTTGGATTGCCTGTTGGAACAGACCTAGAATTTGCAGACGAAATTACACTTGCAAAAGCAATAGAAGGTCGAAGAGAGTTATAAGTAAAAAAAAGGACTTTTAAAAAGTCCTTTTTTTATTAGTCTTCTTCTTTTAAAATACTAAATCCTACAATCTTATGTGTATTTATATTTAACCATTGAAATTTAAAACACATATAATCATCGCATTCGCAACTGTTTTCATCACAAGTACAATAATCATTTAATCTGCAAACTGTTGCTTCCGATAATGCAATAAGTTCATCCCCTTCACCTTTACATTTTGGAGAGCAGTATTCAAATGTTCCATCTATTTTCAAATTAGACGTTAAAATCATAACCTGATTAGAATTGTTAAGCTCTGCAAGTTCTATCATTTTCTTTTTAATATCTTTCATAAAATAAAACCTCCTTTTTAAATCCAAAAAAGAGTATAAACAGAAATTATAATATTTATAATTACCAAATTGTAGAATTTAAGAGTTTAATAAAAAAGGTTTCTGTTAAAAATAACAGAAACCTTTTTACTTATTTCAATAATTTATTATTGATGTTCAATTTGAAGAGTAACTGTTGTTTGGTCACAAACTTCAGTTGGTCCAAAGTATTGAATAGCACCAGGGAATAAATATCTGTCATTTAATGCACATTCTTCTCTCATTGCATCCAATGCTTTAAATACTTTTCCGTCAAGTTTGATTAATGCTTTTTGAATAACAGGTTTCATAGCTCCATGACGTTTTTCCATGTTCATCATCATTGTTAAAGGAATACCGCCTGCAACCCATTCATTTGCAGGTTTAATCAAGTTTTTAACTGATGATAAATATCCTGTTAAACCAAAGTTAATTAACGCAAATGCATTAAATCCCAATGAATAACAATAATCTGCATCAAAGTTTGAAGGGAATGCACAACGTCCTTCATAACCGAAGAAATGAGCTTGATC
>CADCPD010000220.1 GCA_902803265.1 uncultured bacterium
TCATATTTTTATTTAATTTACCACTATTTTTTGCTTCAGCTAAATACACCATCGCTTCAGAAATTATAGTCATTGAATTTTCTAAATCTTTTTCAGACAAATATATATCGTTTTTTTGAGTACTAATATTTGTCATATTTTGAACAACAGATTTTGTAATACCTTCAATCGCATAAGCAGGAAGTTTAACACCTTCTTTACTTATAATCTCACCTACAACAAATTTATTTAAAGTTGAACCTACATATTTTGAAGCTGTTTTTCCGGCAGTTGATTCTAAAATCTTTGAAGTAACACCACTTGCATATTTATTAACAATAGCTTGATTAACAGCACCACTAATACCGTTCAAACCAGCATTAATAGCTGTAGTCTTTAGATTAAAATCTCCCTCAATTTTATTTGTTGCAGCATCAGCAATATCAACAGCAACAGAAGTTGCCGCACTATAAGCTAAACTTGCTACAACTGAACTTGGACCTAAAGCATTAAGAACAACACCTGTCACAAATTTAACACAAGCTGCGCCAACTTTTTGAGAAGTGTTATATTTATCAACTCTTGCAATAATATCATTTTTAGTTCCAAAGGCTTTTTCATATGATTTATCATAATCTTCCTTAATTTGAGATAAAGTTTGACCTTTCAAACATTTTTCTGCAGATAATTTAGTTGATTCTAAAATAAAATTAGATAATTGCCCATATACTTTATATTTATCTTCTTTACTTGATTTTTCGCTATCTAATCCCTTTGATAATAAAACTTTATCTAATACCTTCTTATCACCTAAAATTTCAATTAAAGAATTTTCCATATTTTCAAAAATATCTTCTTTTTTAGTTACATGATTATAGCAAGAATTAAAGCCTGTTGTACCATATGGAATAGCTCTTACTTCGCTTAAATCTTGTAAATTACCTGAAACTTTATTATAAATTTTTAAATTTTTAGATAATTTTTCATCAGTATATTTTGAAATACAGTCTGTAATTAAAGCTGTTTCAAGTTGTTTAGACTTTCTGCCGTATTTTGCAATGTTTGAGTGATTATATTCAACATCAAAAATTTCTTTAAATTTATCCTTAAATTTATCTTCTTTTATTGAATTCTCAAGCTCATTAACGTGTTCAGTGTATTTATTAATATCTTCCTGAACAATTTTTGCTCTGTTTTTAGAATTCCAAAGAATACTGATAGTTTCAGCAGTTTTACCTGCCCATCCATCAGATGCTACTTGGGTGTTTAATGAATTTTGGGCTGTTTCACCCATTTGGTTTAATGTGTTTGTGATTTTTTTGTATTCTTTTAAGCGATTTGATTTTCCTGTGAATGTAACTGGGCATGTTGAGTAGTTTTCAGGAGTATTTGAGCGTTCAAAAGTATCTGCTTTGATATTTGACAAAACAGATTGATGATAACTTTTATAGTCATTTTTAGTATTGAAAAGATTAATTGTATTACTTAAACCAAAAATTTTAATCACTACACACCCAAATAAAACCAGTTCTATAAAAATAAACTCAAAAAAGTTGTATAAATTGACCTGATTTTAAAGAATGTGAATCAAATGTAACAATAAAATTTAAACTTAAATTTATAGCCCTGAAGCTTCAGCAGACTTATGAGATTTTAAAAGTACACCGCGTTTTGAAGTTTCAATAAAATTAATCATTTTTTCTATATATTCATTCATAGGAATATCTGATTTAATCTTTTCAATAGCTTGTGTAGTATTAAAATCAGGAGAAATTAGTAATTTGAAAGCTTCATTCATATGAAGTCTGACATCTTTATCAACTCCTCTGCGTCTTAAAGCAACTACATTCAATCCGCTAGGTACTGGTGGTCGGCCTTCACCTTTTGAATAAGGTAAAATATCCTGACGAGTTGCAGAAAATCCGCTTACAATAGCCATTTCGCCAACTCTGCAATTTTGATGGAATACTGACATTCCGCCTAACCAAGCACCAAAATCAACATGGCAATGACCACCGAGAGTCGCTAAATTAGCCATTATTACCTGATCACCAAGAACACAATTATGCGCAACATGTGTTCCTACCATTAATAAACATTTATTACCTATTCTTGTTGTAAAATCTCCACAAGCAGCACCCCTGTGAACAGTTACATTTTCTTTTATTATTGTACCGTTTCCGATAACAACTTTTGTAGGTTCACCTTTATATCCTAAATCTTGAGGTTCTGAACCAATAGTTGCAAACGGGCTTATTGTACAATCTTCACCAATTTCTGCAAATTCAACATATGCATTTGCTAGAACTCATGTTCTGCTACATATTTTTACATTTTCACCAATTACAACATTTGGTCCGATTACCGCATCATCAGCAATCTCTGCTGTAGGATGTATTATAGCTGTCTTATCTATCATTTTTCCAAATCCTTCCAATACAAAATTTCATTTCTTATTTATTATAAATGAAGAAATGAATTTTGCGAAAAATTTTATATATCTTTAATATCCTAAAAATTTTACTTCATACAAACAGTCAAATCAGCCTCAACAACCAGTTTTCCGTCAACATAACCTACAGCATGAGATTTGCCAATAGGTCCTTTTACTTTTGTTAAAGTAATTTCCATCTCTAATCTGTCGCCAGGACGAACTATATTTTTAAATCTTACATTATCTATTCCTGCAAATAAAGCAAGCTTACCTTTAAATTGATCCATTGTGCATAAAATAGGTGCGGCACATTGAGCCATCGCTTCTATTTGTAAAACACCAGGCATTATTGGATTATTTGGAAAATGACCTTGGAAAAATGGTTCATTAAACGTTAAATTTTTATACCCTTTAGAATACTTTCCTGATACACATTCAGTTATTCTGTCAACAAGTAAAAACGGATAACGATGAGGAATCATTTCCATTATCTGCATTGTATCAAAGGTTAATATTTCTTCAGTCATTGGCTATCTCCTTTATATTTCTACTAATTTATCTTTTAATTCTTTTGCGACAATGGCATGAACTGCATGTCCCGCTTCTTTCACAATTATCTGAGCTTTAAAATTAAGAGGATTGCAACCTGTTAGATAAAAGTCGCCGATTAAATCTAAAATTTTATGTTTAACAGGTTCTGATGTTGAACGCAAATCTGTTGTATATCCAACATCTTTTAAACCCACGGTATTATCATAAGTTACCCCCTTGGCAAATCCTAAAAGTTGATATTTTTTCAAATCTTTTAAGAAACCAAAAGTTCTTGCTTCAATTACTTCTTCTTCTTTTGATTTGTGATTGAAGCTTACCCATCTATTTTTTAAATCTGGATGGTCGTAATTAACAGAATAAGAAATATATAATTCCTTATCCGGAACCACTATCAGAGATGTTTTACCGTTTAAATAATATACAGGCTCACATACCGTATAATTTGGTTGTTTTGATTTTTTTATTCCTGCATTTTTAAACAATTTTACCCATTCAAGAGAACTTCCATCCAAAATAGGCATTTCGTAATTAGACATATAAACATCTATGGAATCTATACCGCAAAAGGCACATGCTGCCATAAAATGTTCAATCAACATTACTTTATCTCTATGTTTGTTACCTATAGTAACACAATGATCCGTAGTTACTAAATTATCAACATGGGCAATAACAGGTTCTTTTGAATTTTTAACAAAAAATCTAATTTGAGATAATTCATTTGGCACAATTTCAACAGAAGTATCCTGATTTTTCATCAGACTGTTTCCTGTTATTTCAATTGCCTTAGAAATTGTACCCATTATTCTTCAGTATCCTCTAAAAATCCTTTTAATAGCGGTTCATACTTTTTGAACTTAGCTATTAAATCTCCTGCATCTTTAATAGTTTTCAACTTTTTGATAAAGTCTTTTTTAGGAACAGCAGGAATACCTACTATGATTGATTTAGCAGGGAAGGATTTAGATACACCGGCTTTTGCTGCAACAATAGAATCACTTCCTATTCTTAGGTGATCAGCAAAACCAGCTTGTCCTGCAATTACAACTCTGTCTTCAATTACACAGCTTCCAGCAATACCTACTTGAGATACTATTAAGCAGCCTTTACCTATACGGCAGTTATGACCTATCATAACAAGGTCGTCTATTTTTGTATTGTCTCCAATTGTTGTATTTTCAATAGTACCTCTGTCAATAGTTGTATTAGCACCGATTTCAACATTATTGCCAATTACAACAGAACCAAGTGAAGGAATTTTAAATATAACTTGTTCAGTTTTTTCTTCTAATTCTTTACCTTGTCTTGCTTGTTCAATATTATCAGGATTTTCAGTTACAAAACTGAAACCGTCGGCACCTAAAGACACTCCATTATGAAAAATACAATCTTTACCAACCTTTACTCTGGCCCCAATGTTTATTCCTGAATGCAAGAAACAATTTTCACCAAGTTCAACATTTTCACCAATATAACAATTTGCCAAAATTCTTGTCTTTGCACCAATTTTTGCATTAGCTGAAACAACTACGTTAGGTCCTATTTTAACACCTTCGCCAAGTTGTGCGGTAGGATCAACAACTGCGGTCGGATGAACTCCCTCATTAACTTTTGGTTCTTCATAAAACAAAGTCAATAATTTCATCATAGCAAGTCTTGGTCTTTCAACTTCAATAGTTGTTAATCTATCATAAGATACACCAAGAGGAACTAATGCCGCTTTGGCTTTAGTTTTAGCAAGATTTTCTATTTCTTCTTCTTCAAATGCAAGAGCTAAAGTATTTGCATCTGCCAATAGTGGAGGTGCTATCATTGATACTTCTGCATCTTCAACCTTGTTCAACATACCGCCTACGATTTGTGCAATTTCTTCAATCTTAAATTTTGCCATCTAAATCTCCTTAATTATATAATTATTTGTTCATTTTGTTTATTAAATTTGTAGTTGATTTACCTACAACAAATGTTATTAATTCAAGTTTTATATTATTTTTGATAATAACATCAGCTTCAGGTAATGTTTCCAGCGTATAATCTCCACCTTTTGTATGTATATCAGGTTTTATTATATCCAACAAATCCCTTGGTGTATCTTCATCAAATATTACCACATAATCGACACAAGATAAAGCACATAAAATTTCAGCTCTGTCCTGTTCATTATTTAATGGTCGAGATTCGCCTTTTAAGCGCTTTACAGACATATCAGAATTTAGCATAACAATAAGAATATCTCCAAAAGATTTTGATTTTTGAAGA
>CADCPD010000221.1 GCA_902803265.1 uncultured bacterium
ATAATCCAAAGGCCTCTTGCATCCTGGTTTAACACAAGGCCAGCGCTGAGGATATCTTCTCTTTCTCTTGTGATCCCGCTGTGCTCAACCTGAGAAGAGGCAATCCTATAACATTGAGGACAGAATCTTTCAGCGAATCTCGCCGCCCTTGATCGGAGTCATTCTTATGGAACTGTGTACCATCCACTTCAATGGCCAATTTCGCTTTGTGAGACACTGTATCATAAACGAGAAAGTCAATATGGGTCCAGGAGCGCGATGCATAGGACCGCTGCTCGGGCGAAAGGCTTGAAGCAGATGTCACCAGGTGTCTAAGAGGATAGTGCATTAAGATACCAAGATGAGAGAGACCATTCTCCTTAATCGTCTCCCGAATCGCCCAGTAAGTCAGGTTCTCGGAATCAAATTCGGAGATCCTTTTGTGCGTTTTATAGAAGTCGAGAAGATCCTGCGTATACTCTTCATACAATAAATCGTAAATGGACGAGATCTCACTCATTTCGCTCTTTCCCTGATAATACTCTATATAGTCAATCAAGTCCTTGATATTTGACTCAGGTTGTTCATCGGCAGACACCACCAGAGTAAACTGTTTTTTTGCTCTTGAAACAGCAACGTTAAGCAGGTGTGGGTCATCCGTAAACTCCTGTACTTGATTATCCACTGTCGAAAGGATAATGGCGTCATCTTCCCGCCCCTGAAACTTGTGGACAGTAGCCGCAACATATGGCCTCTCCAAAGCCTTGAGGGCTGCATGCAAAGCATTAACCTGATTATTGTACGGCGCTATGATCCCAATATCAGTAAATTGTTCCTCCAGCGCAGGCAAGATTTCTTTGGTTATTGTTTCAATTTGACGGAGATTGACGGTTCCACGGGCGTGGTTGCCCCTCACCGTCCTGACCACACGGATGGGTGAGAAATCGCTCTCACTCTTCTTCATCGGAATGAGTTCGCCACCGTAGAACTGCTTGCTGCAGAAACCAATAATGAGAGGATCACATCGATAGTGTTCACGTAGAAGAGTCTGTGGAATACTGGGATAGAGTGCGCAAACTGATGACAAGAAACTATTGGTGGAATAACGATATGCCTCCGAAATCCCATACTTGGCAAAAATGGCACTTACTATTTCCTCTGTACGGATATCCACCACATTTGGTAATTGCTTCAGGTCGCCAACAATAACGGCATTTCTTGCACAACTCAACGCCAATGCACCAGCTGCTATATCTACCTGGGAAGCTTCGTCCATGATCAAGTAGTCAAACTTGTATGCTTGATTGATGTTCGAAGTTGCGGAGAATGTTGTGCTGAGAATAATCGGGTACTCCTGCAGGAAAACCTTTGTTTTCAGATAAATCTCATCCGCTTGAAATACAGGCCTTTCTTTGTTATTCTTGAACGTTCTGAATAAATGGTCTTTAAGGACGAGCATCGATAATTCCCTCAGACGATCATTCTTCGCGTCCGCGTCTTTTACGAGCTCTTCGTAACGCGAGCATATTTGCTCCAGTTCATTGATCTTCTTACTAACGAGCAGGTACAGAAGCTCATCTGGGGCGTCTTCTGTTGAAGGTAGCCGGTTATAACGCAACCGGAACCGTGTCCACCAAGACAGACGATGCTTACGTTCCATCTCATGACTGGCGAGGTGGGTGTATTTCTCAAGCTTCTTGGTTGGCCACACACCTTTGCTCTCATACTTCTTCGGGAAGCGCTCTAACTGTCGTTTATATTCGGCCAACTTCTGGGAATAAACAGCCAACTTTTCCTGGCGCTCAAAGACTTCCTGCAGTTCACGAGAGAGAGCAACTGCTTCCTGACGTATCTTTACAGGATCCGCCGATTTCCAGCTCGCCATATCCGGATAGGTACCAGTCTGATTCTCCACAAACTCCTTTTTATTGCTGGAACGACCCAGTTGGGCACACAGAAAACTCAGGCCACAGTTGTCCAGTTTCTCCTTGACATTCTCGACTGCAGAGTTGTTGTTTGAGACAATTTCCATTGTCTTGCCATCAAGCAGAAGATTAGCCAGAATAT
>CADCPD010000222.1 GCA_902803265.1 uncultured bacterium
CTTTAGCTATAGCTACAGCAGGTATATCTGAAAAAGCAAGAGCTAGTAGATTAGCTAGTGTATTTACAGAATAGCAAATTTTAGCTATGAAACAAAAAGGTTTAGTTGTAGATAGTAATGGATTAATAATAGAAGATCAAAAACTTTTAAAAGAACAGTTGCAAGCAGCAGTAGAAGCAGGTATTATAACTGAAAAACAACAATAGTTAATGCTTCAACATGGTATTAATGCAGCCATGGCTGCTAATCCTATTGGTGCTATTCTTATAGCAGTCACTGCTTTAGTTGCAGTTTTAGGAGGAGCTTATAAACTTTGGGATGCTTTTACTATGTCAGCTAAAGAAGCTGAATAGGCTATTAATAATTTTAATGAAAAACAAAAAGAATTTCATGATTCTACTAAAACATATAAAGAACAGGCTGTTGCTTTAAATGAAATGAGAAACTAGTATGAAGCACTTGCATAGAAAGCAGGTGCTGCTACTGGTGACAATAGAATTGATAGTCTTACATAGGCTTAGAGATAGAGATATAATCAATTAAAAAATACTATAGCTGAATATAATGATGAAGCTATAGCTGGTTATAATGCTAAAGGTTAGGTTATTCTTAAAAATAATCAAGCTTTAGATGAAACTCTTGACAAACTTCAAAAAATTCATTAGGAAGAAGCTAAAGAGTTTTTTAATAGTAATGAATATGAAGATTATAAAAAAGCTAAAAATCAACAATAT
This sequence comes from uncultured bacterium, assembly GCA_902803265.1. GTDB lineage: Bacteria > Cyanobacteriota > Vampirovibrionia > Gastranaerophilales > Gastranaerophilaceae > UBA791. Next base: position 735 of record CADCPD010000222.1, read on the forward strand.
GAAGCTGCTAAGGGAAAATATGAATCAGAAGAAAGAATAAATAAAGAACAAGGTGGATATGCTAGTACTGATAAAAGTCGCTTTGATACTTTAAAGTCTCAAATGAGTAATGCTTTTACTGATATTACTCATGATCCTAAATATGCAGAACAACAAGAAGAATTAAGAAAAATTTATAATGAATGGGATGCTATTGCAAAGGATGGACTTGGTAAATTAAGAGGACATGAAGATTAGTTAAAAAATCTTCAATCTCGTTTAGCTAAAATTCTTTCTGAAGAAGATTTAGAAGATTTTAAAAATTATTATTTTAATGATTTATATAATTTAATTGATATGCCAGATGATGGTCCTGCTAAAATGTAGGCAGCTAAAGCTGAATTAGAAAAGGCAGCTGCTTTTGATCCAAGTATTATAATATCTGGTTTAGAACAAACAGGAAAAAATGAAGAATATAAAGCATTATCTTAGGCATATGGTCAAGATACAATTGATAGTTTAATTCAAGGTTATGTTTCTGGTTTAAGTAGAGCTGATTTTTAGGATGAAGATGCAGTTATAGAAGAAGTTAGAAAAAACTTTTTAAAATCTTTACAAAAAGCTCAAATAAAATCTGAAGATTTAGAAAAATTTAAAAATCAATCTGCTTCTGCTTTAGAAGATGCAGACCTTACAGGGTTATCTCCTGATAAATATTAGCATGAACTTCAAGGAATTATTCAAGAAGTTATTAATGGTAATAGTAAATTAAAAGCATTAGCTAAGGATCCTTAGACGCGAGGAGCTTTTGAAGCTTTAATAAAAAGTCAATTTGGCTTAACAGATATAAAAATTGATGAAAATGGTGTTATAGAATCTTTAACTAATGATGCAATAAAAGCAGGAAAAGAAGCAAAAAATAAATTAGAAATTGCTTTAAAAGATGAATAGATTACTTTAAGTACTAAGCAATCAAATAATATAAATAGATGGATAAATGATCAAGATGTACAAACTTTAGCTAATTTTGATTCTATTTTAGAAAAAGTAAAATAGGATGGATAGTTCACAGCTGAAGCTTTTTAGAAAGCTAAAAATGAAGTTAATGATATGGCGACTTCAGAAGCTCTTTCTGGAGCAGTTGGATTACTTCAAAAGAAAGCAAGAGGAGAAGATTTAGACTAGGAAGAACAAGAAGAATTAACTGGATATTTAAATCAATTAAAAACTTTAATTCCTTAGTATAAAGAAGTTGTAGAAATTCTTCAGAAAGAATGGCTTGAAGGAACAAAATTTTATCAAAGAGAAATAGAACAAGTTGTTAATGCAACCTTTGATATGATCCGTCAAGGAAAA
>CADCPD010000223.1 GCA_902803265.1 uncultured bacterium
GCTACTGCACGCAAAGGGGTACTTAATTCTCAAGGCCATCAAAGCGGCAATAAAAGCAACTCCCTGCAACAACAAGACCCAATGGACAAAGCCAAGTCGAGTTTTCCAAAAGCCTCGAATGGCATACACAATTATTCCAAGCAACAGCACACTCATTATCGTTGCCAACAATCGGCCAGCTGGAGTCTGCAACATCATCCATTCACCAAAAAGTGAAGTCTTAAGAGCAAAATTCCAAAAATAATCTCGACCCATAGAACTGTCCCAACCATGAGTGAATGGATTTTCCAAGAAATTGCGTAAATCAAAGAACAGATAATTACATGCTTCGTTCGGGACCCTCATCGCAGAATTCAACGCCCCCGCATTTCCAACAAGTTCACCACCGAGCATCTTTTGCACAACAAAAGCTACAGCAACTAGCACAAACATGATCCACGCAGCAACTTCGGACTTTGACGGTTTACGGAATCCATCGGCCGTAAAGAACCGTCCCACAATAAATACAAAAACCATTCCTATAGAAACTGTTCCCGTAGATTTAGTCCACAGAGCCAAAGCAGAAGACACGACCGCTACAATCAGGTATCGTCCAAGACCTTTTTTAAAGTAACATATTCCAGCCCACATGCACAAAACGTGCAACAGATAAAACAATTGGTCATTTCCAATACGTGGAGCAACCATTATCATCAACGGCCAAAAGATCCAAAGCGCTGACGATAAAACCAATGCACGGCCTTGCAAAATATTCTGCAGGAACAAAAGACCAAAGAATGTTGTCAGAACAGAAATAAGCAGACTAAAGCTCTGCAACCCCGTAGTTCCCGGCAAGCCTAACGTTTCACCCAGCATGTAAAACGGCGCAGCAGCGACATAATACACAGGAGGATGGTAGCACGACCAGCAATCTTTATCACCTGGGATAACATGTTTTTCAATAATGTACTGCACATACGAGATATGGCCTTCCACATCCATCGAGAAAACCTTGTACGGAATCATCGTGAAGAAGATTGTACGGAAAACAATTCCTAAAAAGAACAGCACCAACAACGTTTTTCCGAACCGGAAACGGCGAGCCAGAAAAACAAAGAACATCGCAAATGAAATAATGGCTAAAACATTAATCGACCAGCCAATAATTGAATTCATCTTTACAAAGACCATGAATCCACCCGGACCACCGCCATTACGCAGTTTCACGGTATAATGCGTTTTTCCGCTTTGCCTATACGGAGCAAGTTCTTTATTTGCCAGTGTAAATCCGCTTGAAAAATTGCAATGGTTTCTAACGTTCGATAGATTGATCGAATTTGAACCTACCGTAATTTCATCCGCGCAATCATCAGGAATAATCCACATGTCATAAGAGAAATTATATGGACTGGAAACATCAAAATCCATAAAAAACGGTTCGTCGACCGGAATATCCCGAGCAAGCGGAAGCGAAACCTTTTCCGATTTTTCGAACTGCGTAAAAGTCACATCATTAATGGAAATCCGGCTTAGATATCCCATTGTAAGGAACAACAAGAAACACAACGCCGCTATAAGTTCAGGAATTTTTAAATACTTCACGGGATTACTCAACTTCATTTATTTCAACTTTATATAAGGCGACAACCAGTCGGTATGATCGCAATTATTCATTCCATCTGGATCCGTTACAAGTTCCACTTGCGATGCATTCCGTACGGGAATTTTTGCGAACACAGCGCCAGAACGGCCTCGTAACAACCCACTATGCCAAGCAAACTTCCCATCAACGTTTATGACAAACTTTGCACTTCCTTCTTCGTAGCATTCATTATCAATACCGGCACCGACAAACAACGAGTCCGCATTTTCAGGTAGTTCATAAACGATGCTCGATGGCGCATGAGCGCCTATGCCAATCTTATAGATTCTGTTTCCTACAGTGAGGAAATGGTCATCGACCGACATGTTTAATTTGGGGAATTTAAAAGTCTGTTCCGCTTTCAGCCGTTTCAAATCCGTCAAGAGAACAACTTTATCCCCCTTAGGCATTGCAACGGGGCGACTTTGGTATGCAAGACTGCCGCATTGAACCAAAAGGATTGCAGACAGAAACGCATAAGGGAACCACATAGGGAAATTAATTCGTCTAAAACGGCAAACAATCTTATCTGTCGTTTTTGGGAAAGCCAAGACAAAAAGCAAAGCAACAAGAGTCAAGCATCCCATCAGCGAAACAAACGTCCACACGCTCGTTCCTCGGAACGGATTGACAAGATTCACGTTCAACGCAGCGACAGCCGTAATAAAAAGCGCCGGAATTCCACCACGTCGCATATCCCACACGAGCCAGCAAAGAACCATAGGAACAGCGTAGAGCAAGTAACGTTCATGCATTCCAGGCAAAAGCACAAAAAAGGCAAGGCCATTCAACGAACAAAGTGCAAACGCCGTCCGAGTATTCTTGCAAAGAAAAGCTTTTACCAAAGCAAAAACAGAAATCAAAATAAAAAGAAGTTTTCCCAAAACTGCAGGTTTCAGCAAGAAGCCAAGACCATCAGGGTTTATACCCCAAATCGGGACATTGTCAGGAGCAACATTTCCAGCAAGAAGATTCCACAAATTTGCAGCGTTAAACGTTGCATACGGATATTGATTCGTCGTCTGCACATAAGCATTCGAAAGCATCGTGAACAAGTTGCCCCCAATCGCAAAAGGCAACAAGACCAAAACAGCGCCAGCAACAGCAAACGGCAGCCCTTTCCAGGAGGTTTTCCAATTGCGAATAAAGAGGCCTCCAAAAATGGGCAAGAACGCAATCATCTGGAATTTAGAAAGCAACGCAAGCACATACAGCATCGCAGCGAGGAATACATAACGCGGACGGCACATGCAGTAAATCGCAAGCGACGCAAGCACGACCGGAAACAAATCCACTTGTCCCCAAATAGGGCCATTCATCAATAGCGCCGGATTCAAGGCAACAAAGGCCAGTAGTAAATGCTTTTTCCATTCCGGATAATTAAACTTTTCCGAAATGCGGCAAGACCAATCCACAAGGAACAAATGCGCAAAGAACACCGGCCAAAGGCAAATAAACTTCAAGAAAAAAGTCTTGCCAACGACAAGTCCCAATATGGAATGCACCTGCGCTACGACCCAAAGCCAGAATACATAAAGAGGCGGATAATTTCCTTTGAATCCCCCAAATCCTCCATCAATCAGTTGCTGCGTCCAGCCAACCCAAAAGCTTTGGTCTCCATCGTAAGCGGAGCCCACAGAGCAAATGACATTAGCAAGTACGCAAACAATACCCCAGAAAATGAACAGCTTCAGATTATTTCGATATTTGTACATGAACATACTATAAACTCATCAACAAGACAGCACTGCACACAGCGAATAACAACGTGACACACCAACCGCATACTTTAAGTTTTGGCGAGGCGCCGCCGTTGCAAAAACCAACGCCAACCCAAGGCAAACAGCTCAAAAGCACAGGCACAATGTAACGGAAATCATTGCTGCAAGAGAACGGATATTTCAGACGAAGCGTAATCATCGCGGCAAAGAAAAGGAATGCCTGAACAGCGATTAAAACCTGAACTTTATTCCAACGAGATATCCATAAGCCACGAAGGCCAAAGCCAAGCAACACGACAAAACAA
>CADCPD010000224.1 GCA_902803265.1 uncultured bacterium
CTGAGATAAGGATCGTCGGCCATAAAACAACGATGTGAAGCACTTGAGCCAGAACACTAAGTTTTGGTTTCCCTTTTGCACGATAGACCTCACTACTGTAATGACTCAAAACAATCGTTATGGCACTTGTAAGCCCCCACAATCCAACAAATCCGGCCGCCTCCGTCCATTGACTACCAAGAACCAGTTCCGTAACAAGCCCTTTAAAAATGAATATTCCGACTCCTAGAGGAATTATCAATAATCCAACACATTTCTGGAAACGGAAGAATAAACGTTGGAATTCCTCCTCGTCATTCTGTAAACGAGAAAGAGCAGAGAAAAGAATAGGAGTCGTAATAGCAGTAACAAGCCCCATGATTTGACCGACCATCGATGAAGATGTTTTATATAGCCCAAGGTAATACTGACTCAGCATTGTCCCGACTATAAAAACATCCACATAGTGAGTTAGCCATATGCTGATAGCTTCTATCATGCTCCAAACGGTAAAAGAGAACATCTCTTTCAGTTTGGTGAAACTATAAAAAAAGCGCGGTTTCCATTTTGAAAACACTGTCAATAATACCGCATTAACTACATGGACAGTAATTGTACCAGCAATCAATGCCCAATAACTGCGTAACCAAAAAGCTAAAGGAACAGTTACACATAATGGGATAAAAGTTGAGATAATGCGTACTCTAAAAAGGGTTTTGAAATCAAGATCACGCTTATAATTTGCCATCTGAATGCTGCTAAAAGCAGCAATAGGTATACTGATGCAAGCCACGATAAGGACATTGCCCAAACCCGGATTTCCGACAAGAGCGGCAAGAGGATCCGCAAATACAGCAATTATTCCCCAGATGAGAAAAGACATTATCAGATTACTCCAGAAAGCGACATTCGTGCTTTCGTCACGATCTTGAGAATCTGTAAACTCGTGCTGAACAAGATACTTTTGAAAGCCAGCATCAGTGAAGATTTCAGCGAAAGTGATAATCATTGTCAGCGTAGTTACAACTCCAAATGCCTCCGGTGTCAATAACCGAGCTAATATCATCGAGGTTATCGTCGTTACAAGCTTCGCCGCAATCACGGTAAATGTAGACCACTTCGTGGCCGTTCTGACTTTAGTATTTAGTGAATCTGACATATGACAAGAAGTCGTTTACCCTATGAGAAACCGACCTATTCTTGTTTTGTGTAATATAATAGACAACAATAACGATCCGGCAAGCGCAATAGAAAACCCAGCCCACGGTAACCAAAGAGGGCTAACTAGTGAAGGCAGGGTTGTATGAAAGTACAACAATTTAAGGATAAACTGTTGAAACAAATACACGCCCATGCATAAACCGCCCACATTTATTATCCATTGCGGCAAAGAGTCGGTTCGGCTCTTTTCAAAATAACCCACCATGCAGAAAATCATTGCCACACCTACGGAAGAATAGATAATCTTAGCCGTATTTGAAAGTGAGATTCTAATAACCTTGAAAAGGACTGATTCCCCTGACAGAAGTGCCCCTGCCCCACTGGGGACATACTCGACCAAGCGCTCTTGAACTAATGTAAGAGAAGGGAAAAGAACAAGAAACAAAGCAATTAATCCGATTATCCAACGTGATGAATAGAACCGCTCAAGATCAATGTTGTTTCGTTGTATGTAGTAGCCTACATAAAAGAAGAACCAATAATACATTGATACCCCAACCCTAAATGGCAACGGAAAAAACGAACAAATCGAACAGAGCACTAGCAATGGAAAGATAAGGCGAGGTCTAAATCTCAGTTTTTCAATCACCCAAACTATAGCAAAGCACCAAAACAGCATTGGTAAGAACCACATATGTCCTACACCATTAAGAATGCTATAGAGCGTTTTAAGGATAGGTTGAGAGATATCTCCAAGAAGAACAATGTAAAGAACGCTAAAAACTATGCTTGGAATTATTAACCGTTTGGTTTTCTTCCAAAAGAATGGCTTCGCAGAAAGAATACTCTCCCCCTTCATTCGCACCTGATATCCTAACACATAGCCCGAAATAAAGACAAACATCTCCAATAAAAAGGAATAACTTAACTTATCAAGCCACCAGTATGCCTTTATTTCAGGAAATTGTCCAGAGCGCCCCCATCCACCTTGAAAAATCAAAAATGCGTGATAAAACACCAACATTACGATGAGTATTGGTCGAATCACCACAACATCGTTCAACATCTTGGGTGAAGGCTTCTCTAACATAATACCTCGTTGCAAACTTGAGGACACATACGAACTACTCAAGGGAATGATTCAACATTGACTATTTGCCGATATATCCAACCTTAACAGCTTTTTCACTATGCCCAGTTATGCTTGCAGTGATTTTGTTTGGTGTTCCCTTCTCAAAAGAAATCTTCAATCTAATGCCCTTCCCCACACTCCGAACAAGCTGTTTTGTCTTTCCAAAGACAACGGTTTCTTGTTGACCACTAGCGCGATATGACACTTTACCATTCTTAATGCTGAATCCGATGTCACTGACCTTCTGTCCTCCCTGGTACAGTACAATGTCAAATGAATGGTCTGCTCCGATTTGATACGAATAATAAATGCCCTTTTCTGGAACATCTTTTAGGTCCAAAAAATAAGAGCCGGAAGATGAAGATGTGAAGACTTGATGTGCTCCTCCTTTGGATTGCCCTTTTGTATCCAAAACAAGCTCCGCATCCATAGACCGGACAGCCAATGGCGTATCTTGCCCGCTGTAATTGTTTAGATAGGTGTTCTTTGCCAACGTAGCATTTCTCACCTTATTCTCCTTAATTCTGACCGTATCAGCCACAAAATAATGATACAGCGGCGAAGAATTATCAAACTCGTTTCCCGAGATAATTATGTTACCCTGCTTGTAATTCTTGAATTCCTTCTGATATAACTGGTTAAAGACAACAATAGATGAGGTTTGATCCATCTTAAAAGAGTTATCTTTTATCTCTATTTCCGAGAAGTTATTAGCCGAATTCGAGAAGACAAGGTTACCGGTAATCTGAGCACATTCAAAATAACTGTCTTTTAGAGAAAAAGAGCGGTACTTGGCTGAAAAAGTCCGTCCTTTGATTGTGATATTGCGATAAATAACGGCATTTCGTTCCCAGATATACTCATCGATCGGCGATGTATTATTGAAGATGTTCGTATATACAGATTCCGGGTCTGCCCCTTCATCCAAGAATCGCTTGCCGTCCGACACAAAAACATTATCGATATACTCGCGACGTGC
>CADCPD010000225.1 GCA_902803265.1 uncultured bacterium
ATTATGGAAGTGATCGGCAACCGGAATATCGGCAGAAAAATCCTGAAATTTATCGAACACTTGCTGAGATGTGCCGTCTTCGTGAACTTTATGTCACTCAGCTGGGGGCATTGCAGAACTTTTATGAGTCTTTGCAAATGCCCATGCTGAAACGAATGAATACAGCGACAATCAAAATGCTGAACAGCAAGATCGATGATCTTACCCGTGAAATTCAAAAATTCGTCAGAGAGCATGAAGAACTGAGGCAGCAGGCAGAAATCATGGTTTCAATGCCAGGTATCGCAATATTATCAGCATCAATTATCCTTGCGGAGATTGGTCCTCTCCGTGATTTTTCCAACAGAAATCAAATCGGAGCATTCTGCGGACTCAACCCAAAGCAGAAGATTTCCGGGACCAGTATTCATCGTTCAAAGTTAAGTAAAGCCGGGTCTTCGCTGGCGAGAAAGATTCTATATCTGGACTCAACTCAGGCAGTGAAAATTGATCCATACCTGGCTGAATTTTATCATCGGCTCATCGTAAACGGAAAATCTCCCAAGACTGCAAAATGCGCTTGCATGCGGAAGATGCTGACTATCCTGAGAGCCATGGTCGCTGCTAATCGGAGATATACCCCGGAATTATTTACAAAAAAACTTCAGAAAACAGCTTGACTTTTGAGACACTATCATGGATCTCTATAAACTTGCAGCACTGCACGTCAATGCGATAGTCGACCTGCTGAATCAGCATGGCCCGACAGATAAAATAGTTCTGGCCGCGTATAATCGCGAGGAATACGACGAGCTCCACAAGGCTCCCGGAGAACTTTCGTATGATGATCACCAGCGGCTGTTGCGGATCGTCTCCGAATCGCTGGTGGGGCTCAAACTCCACGACCGGGTCGTCTTTCAGGAAATCGACAGCGTCGAGTATTATCACTGGCTGGCGGAGAACAAGTTGTCCGATTCTCAGGCGGCCCGCGCGAGGTTTGCAAACGAGAAATACGGCAGAGAGCATAAGGACTGATTTGGGGACGAACGGAATGAACTACCGGGAAAACAAAGACCAAGTTCTGTCAGCAATTATCGCCAGACTTAAATCACTGCCTGCCGGATCTCGGGAATGTTCTGCTGGCTTGTTCCGAGATGTTTTTCCGGAAGAACCCATGCCGGAATTTAAGGATTTCTTTGATCTGAACTATGCCTTGCATATCCAAGCAGAAAAGGCCGGGCTGTATTTGGATTCCACCCACCACTTTAACATGGAAGAGGGGTTACCCTTTTATCTCGACTTCATCGTGTCCCCGCTGAAACCGGTCATTTCATTCGATGTTGTGAAATACTCGGAATCCAACTGGCCCGGATTGCCGGAGGAGCTGACAATAGACCTGCGGAATAAGACGGTCGCTTATTTGGCGAGCGATTCTGATGACCGAGAGCATCCGGCGGCCCACAAATGCACCGCGCCAGAGTGGGACGAAATTGCCGATCTCGTCGCGGGCTGCCGCTTCGATCAGTGGGAGGAAAGTTATGTCGAACCAGTGCTGGATGGGACTTCATGGAAAATTGATCTGCAGAAAGGCTGCAAGGTCGTCAAGGCGTCCTCCGGGAGCAACGGCTATCCGAACTGCTGGCGGATGTTTTCGGAACTAAAGGTGAACTGCAAGAATGTTATAAAACAAGGAGAATAATCATGGCCGAATGGACATCTGTTACTATAAAATCTCTACTGGTTGATATTGAGGCAAAGAAAATCGTCCTTCCCGTGATCCAGCGGCGGTTGGTATGGGATGAGGATAAGATGGCCCTGCTTTTTGATACCGTGATGAATGGAAACAGCTTCGGCGGTATTATGGCAGTGAGAGAAGAACAGGGCTCCACACCATTATTCGCAACTCGTGACTTTACTATTGACGGGACACCTCTCGCATCTGCCCCAGACGCGAAAGTGGACCTTACAAGACTTTTCATAATCGACGGTCAGCAGCGCTTGCAATCATTTTATATTGGAATCAAGGGGTGCACGCCCAATAAAAAATATTTGTTTATGGATTTGGTCCGTAAGGGAGGTTTTTGTTTCGCGTCCGAAGATGCAACACTCCCCACGATGGCCGATGATGAGAATGAGGAAGGGAAAAAGAATCCTTGCTGTTGGGTCAAAGTCAACCGGCTTTATGAAATGCTGAACGACATTGGCGATGACTCTGGGAAGGTTCTGGACGTGGCTTATGGGATCATCGACAATCGCGCCCCTGATCTTCCCAGAGAATTGCAAGGGAACGTGTCCAAAAATGTTCTGATTTTTTATAATCAGTTTTTTAAGTATCCTGTTGTTGGTATTTCCCGCGTCGATTTACCAGTTAAGGATCGGGACAAAAGTCGCCGGATGGTGGTTGAACTGTTTCGTCGTCTGAATGACGGAGGTACTCGGCTGTCATCCTATGACCTCGTTGCAGCGGTTTTCAAGGGGTATTCCTGGAAGATGGAGGAGTTCTTGGAGGGCCTCTGTGCAAGATATGCGGACATCGGTTTATCTCAGGACAATCTTATAAAACTCCTTTTTATACTGCGAGACATGCCGACGAAGGATATGAGTGATGTCCGGGAAGAAGATGCCGAATTCGCAATGAAAAATGTCGCCCGAATTGAAAGTGCCTTAGCGGGGGTCAGAGATTTCCTTAACAAGGCTCATCTTGAATATTTTTATAAAGCAAATCGTGCGTCCTTTGTGCCGCTATATTTTATAGCATACCATCTTTTCCATTCCTCGGACTTGGATAACGCCCAACTTGCCGGGTATTTCACAAAAGCGGACACGACATGCACTGATTTTGTATTAATCAAAAATTGGATGTTTCACTCCCTGCTGAATGACGTTTTTAGATCGAAAGGCGCTGGGTGGATTCCGTATAAAACTGGGGTAAATAAAATTCATAGCGTTTTAGCGCAACACAAGGGCGGAGCATTTCCAACGGCTGCTATTTTTGACGTTTATGTCAACCATCCGCTATCTGGCTTCAAAACCACATATACCGAGGATCGTCTCGACAGTTTGAACCGATCTTTCCTGTTTTATCTGATCTATGGCGAAGGCGGCATGGCAAAGCGAACCAACGATATAGACCACGTTATGCCGCGAGTCCTTTTGGAAAAAGAACAAAAAGATCCCCAGATGATTAACTCTATTGCCAATTTCCAATTGCTGGATTTTGGCACAAATCGTGGGGCCAAAAACGATTCTCCTTTGAGAGAATGGATTAATAGCTCTGTTCCCAATAAGGCAGTCTATTTACAGGAGCACCTTATACCCACAGATGAGGCACTGTGGAATGAAAGTGACTTTGAACTTTTCTACGCAGCTCGGGCAAAGCTCATTTGCGAAAGAATCAATTTTTACTTCGCATAAGATCCTGACGTGCTATGCCCAAAAAAACAAAACAAACTCCTCCGCTGATGCTCTCCCCGGCCGTGTGTGGCTTTCCGTCCCCGGCCG
>CADCPD010000226.1 GCA_902803265.1 uncultured bacterium
CTCGAATTGATATTCACAAATATCAGAATTAATGGCGATAGTGTAAGAGTGGTTTTGGTTAATGTATCCCTGAAGCTTATCTCTTGTTGCACGTGATAAGAAAGTGTAGCTTTCAGCGTTCGAGTAGTCGTAAGCTTCTTCGTGCAAGTTAAGAGGTGCAACATACAACGGGTCGTATCTTTCATTCCAAATAAAGGGCTTGTTGTATAAGTTATTAATCGTCGTATATTTTACGATTGTTCTCGCTGCAAGCTCGCCTTGTCCAAGTCCTGTGATTAGGTTGACTCCGTCGCCGCCGCTTCCGTTACTCTGTCCAATCTCAAGTTCATAGTTAATACCTGGGATATAGTTCGCTATCATTTCCTCTGTGTAGTCCGTGCCATAACTCGGCCAGATTAAGAACTCGAAAGACTGCTGAGATGATTGTGAATTAAACGGTTTCAACTTTAACCAAGTGCCGAGTTTTAAATTGTACTCACCAAGGAACTTAGTTATCCCGTCAAGATAAGTGCAGTATCTATCAAACGTATATTCTGAAGTTGTTCGTACACTATCACCATAAGCGCTAGTAGTGATGAGCATTGCATCGTTCTTTGTGCACTTACTGCGACGTTCTGCAGCAACAAGAACTTCTTGCATTGCGTCATAGATTTTTTTGTCATTTTCAACAGTTACGAAGGCTTGATTTGCTAGTGGGCTTATTATTTTATGACTTAATATCCCGCGGAGTGTTGAACCTTTAATAGTGACTTCATCTGTGATGTTTGAAAACTTAATCCTCTCAATCATTCCAGCATTATCAGCAGGAGATACTTCAAGCTGTCCTGTAAAGTCCACCCCATAATCATCGTAAGGTCTAAGAACGACAAAGTTTCCGAAGGTCAGAATATCTTTGTGCTTTTCATAGTCTTCTTTATTAACTACGAGCTCAAAGTCCATCTGACCCGCGCAATCCATGTCGAACTTCTTTATCTTGTCCCAGAAGGTTATAAGGTTTCCGTTATTTCCAACAATCTGAAGTACAGGTAAAAGTTTATATTTTTTCATTACTCATCCCCCATATATCTAATCAGTGGCTGCGTCAATTTGTTGTAAATCGTTAATGTGTAAGAGTAAGGCGTTCGAATAGTTACGTAGCGCGCACCGGCACACTCCAACGGTCGAAACGGGTCCTTTCTGGAAGACAGCCACGGAATATAGTCATTTTTGGAGTCTGAGTAAGCCTTGCCTTCTCTAGTGTCAATGCAAACGTAACTGTCAGTCGTCGCGCATCTTTGTTGTATTATGTCGGTTTTGTTGTACTTGGTAGCTGTCAGAGTGAAGCCGTCCCATTGTGATTTGACTGTGTCATGAAGTGTTATCTCATAATCACAGTTACTCTCGAAACTTAGATCCATTCCAACCTTGACAGCAGTTGAAGCATCACCAGCAGAGCCGCTCTTTGTTATTTCCTGTATCCAATAACCATCAATTGATAAAAACTGAATATCTACGTCAGCAGCCCAACCATTCTTATCAATACTCTTAACTGTGATGCCTGTTATGTATCCATACAGATAAGACTCGACGTAGTCGTAGCCCTGACTGGAATAAACACGATAGACAAGCTTGCCAGGTGTTTTGTTTGCTATATCAGCATTAGCACACTGTTTGAGTAGTGAAATATCATAGCGGACTGTGTCGTTAATATACATCGTTTTACTGTCTCTAGTCGGTAGCCACGCGTTACCAATGAAACGTCTATTGTATAGTCTGCAACTGATATCGAAAGTCGAAGAACCAAGGTTTATATTTTCAACGTAGTTCTTTTTGTTGTATTGCTGAATTGTAGTGTTCCACTGGTGAGAGAGCAGGTTAGCTTCTTTCGTTCTTACCAAAGAGGTTTTGTTTGAATTGAAAGCAGCCCCTTGAAATGCAACCTCTGTAGTGTAAGCAAAGTAGGCGTCGTCTGAACGATTAGTGACACCGTAAACCCTTGTCCCTAGCACATACTTAATGATTACACGGTTATTATTTCTTATTTTCTTCATGCGAATTTAACCCCCATTTTAGCAAGTTCACGGCCAAGGATTCTGCCATCAAGTGTAAGTGTTATATTGCTTGTGCCATCATAAGCACCTTTTTCAACTGCAGCCGCCAGCTGTTCGGAGTCAATAGCGCCGTTCACTGCTTGTTGGATCATAGTCATTAGTGAGTCTGTTCCAACAACTGTTTCAGAACCAGCTTCACCGCCGCCCATCAATTTTCCATTCATAGCACCGAAGACTGTCGGCTTATTGAGTATCATTCCGCCGTTCATAGCTTTTGCATACCATTCAATGTCAAGGTCAGGTTTTACTCCCTTGAGTAGGTCTTTGAACTTCCAGCCTTCAGGATAGATTTTAAAGTGTGGAAGTGGTATGTCCGGCAAGCTAAGTTTGAAGTTGTCAAACCAGCCTTTTATTGTGTCTATGATGCTTTTGATTTTATCCTTCGCTTTTTTGATAGGTGCAACCATCTTATCCTTGATAGCGTCCCAACGCTTGGAGACCATATCACGGATAGAAACGAACTTATCATGCAGCCATGTTTTTATTGCGTTCACAACGCTCTTAATTAGCTCATAAGCCTTTTTTATTGGATTGATAATAACTAGCTTGATACCATTCCAAACGTTCTGTGTAAACGATTTTATGGCGTTGAACACGGTCTGTATAACAGCTTTAATAGCGTTTACAACCGTTGTAACTACTGTCTTGATTATGTTCCAGGCTGTGGTAATAATCGTCTTGACTGCGTTGATGTGAGCTGAAATAACAGCTTTTATGATGTTAACAGTTGTAGTTATGAAAACTTTTATTGTATTGAATATAGTCTTGAGGAAGTTGTATATCCTCTTAACTGCATCAATGATTCCTTTTATCATCTCTTTCGTTACTTCGAAAATGAGACGGATTGTAGGAATAAGAATCTCAATAATCTTCTTAACAATCGGAGCTGTTACTTTGATTACTTGAGCCATAAACTTTATATACTTTTCAAGTAATGGTGCAAGGTAAGTCAGAACCTCTGCAAATATTTCAGCTATTACAGAAAGCAACTGAGCTAAAACAGGCATAAGTGGTTTTAGTGCATCCATTATCTGAGGCAGAGCTTGCATCAGTGCATCCATTACAGGTTTGAAAGCTTCCTGAAGTTGATGGAAAATAAGCATCATCTTATTACGGAAGTCCTCGTTTGTTTTCATAAGTGTTGCTATACCTGCAACCACCAAAGCAATCGCTGCTATGATCCAACCTATAGGTCCTTTGGTTAACACTCCAATCGCTTTACCAAGAAGGCCAGTGCTCGTTGATAGTTTAGGTATCAGCTGC
>CADCPD010000227.1 GCA_902803265.1 uncultured bacterium
GGCGGTTGAGCTTCTCCACCGGTATCTTGTTCAGGTTCTTGTCGTTCATTTTCTCTCTCCTTCCATGTTGACCGTCTTCGCGTCGGTCACGCGTATCGGGGGAAGGCCCCCCTGGAAAATCTGCACGAGCGGCGTCTTGCCGCCCACCGCGGCCTGCTTCTCGGCCTCGGACTTCTCGCCGCGGTCGAAGGCGCCGGACTCGGATATGCCGAGGATGCGGGCCTCGGTGTCGGCCGCGGTCTTGATGGCCTCGGCGGCGGACTTGACGGAGGCGTCGCCGTTCCGCAGGGCCTCGAGCGCGGTCTCCCGCACTTCGTCCGCGGCCTGGAGCTGCCGCTTCGCCGCGGCGACGCGCCTCTCGGTGCGGAGGCGCGTGAGCTGGAGGAGACTGTGCTCCTGCTCGACCTGTATCTCGCGGCGCAGCGCCACGTCCCAGCGGCCGGTATACGACCACATGGACACGGTGCGCGGCGGCACCCCGACGGCCTTTGCAATCTCGTCGAAGGACTTGCGCTCGACGAGGTAGAGGTCGAGCGCCTTGCGACGCTTCGCCTTGTCGAGGTAGCCGTCGTAGACCTCGGCCAGCGCGGCGTCGGCGTCGCCCGTGTCGGCGATCTCGGCGAGCTCCTGCCGGACGAGCGCCTCGCGCGAATCCTCGGGCTCGGGGTCGCGCCGCGGCGTCGCGTTGCCGGCGACCACGATCTGCCCTATCGGGTAGCCGTCGACTGTCAGATCGTCATTGCTGGGCATTCGGGGCCCTCCATACAACGCGGTCGGCCGCGGCGGCTCCGCGGCGCTTCATGAGATACGTCCCGACGGCCACGCCGATCGCGTCGCGGATGTGGCACGCGGGCGGCTCCTTGATGCGGAGCGACTCCTTCATCTCCCGCGCGCGGCGGGCGACGTACTTGTCGGCCTCCTCGCCGAAAAGCTCGATGAGCTCGCGGCGCACCTCGGAGTCCTTCATGCGCGGGGAGCCGCCGAGGGCGACGCGCCAGTCGGTCGTCGCGAGGCCGTACGCCTCCTCCGCGCCGGCCGCCGCGGCCGCGACGAGGGCGACCCCGGAGTTGCGGCACGTGTCGAACGTGGTGGCGCCGGGGACAGACCCGTAGCGCGTCGTGACCTTCTCGAACGCGAAGGCGAACGGGCGGGACCACGCGGTGACGGGCCATTGCGGCGCCGCCCCGGTGGAGTAGGAGACGAGCCTGGCGACCGGCGCGTAGTCCACGCTGGCGAGCGTGAGCTTGTTCCCCTGTCTCGTGACAAGGGCGAACGCGCAGTGCGTTGGCCCGGGGTCGCAGCCGAGGACGGCGTTCGGCACGCCGTCGTCGAGGAACATGATGTCGTCTGTGGTTCTCATGATGCTTAAAAGTATAACACACTCCCGATGGCGGGCGCAAGTAAAAAATAAAAACCCCCAACCCCGCCTTGCGGCGGAGTCGGGGGTCGTGGCTATTCGGAGCCTGCGCGGACGAATCCGAGCGGGATCCTCCAGGTCGAAGGCGTGGCGTCCCGGTCCTCCGAGATGGTGTAGTTCCCGGAGTTCACGAGGATCTGCAACTGCTGTCGCAGCGCCTTCGGGCTGCGGACGTTCATGCGGAACGTGTCGTTGTGCGACACGATCGCGCTGTATATCTCGGCGACGGTGCCCTTGAGCTCGACCTCCTCGCCGTCCGCCGCGCTCTGCGCGAGGAACGCGAGGTGCTCGACGAGGGCCTCGACGACCTCGATGGTGAGGCCGTTCTCGGTGGACGCCTGCCGCATCTCCGGGTGCTGCCACGCCTTGACGCCGAAGCGTATGTCGGCGAGGTGGTCCGGGATGTGGTAGCCGAGCAGGAACCGCGCGAAGTACGGGAGCTCGGCCCGCGCCCACTCGAGGTTCTGCTCGGGCAGGCCGAACGGGAAGCGCGCCGTGCCGCACCGCAGCATCATGAACTTGTCCGCCGTCGAGACCTCGAGGTCGGGGAGGACGGACAGGGACTGCGGGTCGCGGTTCAGCAGGACGATGAGGCGGCCGGCCCAGGGCACGAAGCCGAGGGCGTCGCCGAACTTGCGCTCGTACCTGAGGCCGGCGTTCGCCACCACGATCTTCACGCGCTCCGAGAACTGCATCCTTGTGCGGTAGTCGACGGAGCC
>CADCPD010000228.1 GCA_902803265.1 uncultured bacterium
TATAATATTGAGTGTAAGAAATTAATATTATATAAGAGTATTGGTGGTTATTGGATTGAACATAATTTGAATGAATTTAGAAGAACTATAGGTAGACATTATTTAATTAAAATAAAAAAGGAAGATTTAAAGAATATAATATTATATAGGTTAGAAGATAACGAGGTTTATACTGAGAATTTTATTGATACAATATATTATAAGAAATTAATGAAGAAACTTAGAGGGATTGAATATAGATGTAATTGGGTTAAGAAATATAATCAATTTCCATATTTGTTTATTAATAAAGATAATTCTACATATGTTGTATATGAGCAATATGTAAAACCTACATTAGATTCTAAGCATAAAGAATATTTTTTTAAATTTTATAGAGATGAACCTATAAAAGTTTTATATTAAAAGTTATTTATTGTTATCATAAAATATATTTTACTTTTTTACTATTTATGTTATTTTATTAATATAAATTAAAGTTGAAAGGCTAAAATAGGAATGAAAATTAGATATAGTTATGTTAGTAATAGTAGTTCTAGTTCATTTATTATATGTGGAGATAATGTTATTGCGTTAATTAAGGCTGGAATTTCTAGTAATGAAACTGTATATGCTGATAGTTATTATGGAATAGAAGAGACAGAAATTATTAATATTGGTAAGCTTAATGAAAAAATTTATAATGTATTAGATACGTCTGAACAAAATTTGTTTAATCTTATATATGGCGAAATGACTGGAATTGCTAGTTATTATATTGATTTTAATGATAAATTAGAAAGTTATTCTATTTATAAGTTTAGTGCTGAAAGTATTAAATTAATAGAAGAATATAAAAAGATTGCTAATAAGAATAAACATGATTATGAAAATTTAAGACCTTATGAAAAAGAATATTGTAATAGTATTGCAAAAGATGTTAAAAATATTATTAAAGAATTAAAATCAAAATATAAAGAAGTTGTTACAATACGTGTTGGTGATAATCATGGTGATATTACAGGTACTGATGGTTGGTATATTGAATCTGAATATTTAGGTAGAAAGTTAATTAATGCTGAATTACAAACTAAGTTTGATATTATACGAATTAATGAACATTAAGGAGAATTAGAATGGATAGTAGATATATTAATAAAATTTCTGATAATCATTTAAAAAGAATGAAGCCTTGTTGGAAATGTGGTAGATTACCTGTAATATATTCTTATACCGGATATTGGAATCAGATTAGTTATATATGTTGTCCTAATGATGATTGTGATAATAAAGTATTATTTAATAAAAGAATGAATGATGGACCTATTGAAAGTTGGAATAAGCAAAATGTAAAAGCGTTTATTCCTAAGAGTAATATTCAGAATATAATTAAATGTTGTTTTAATTGTAAACATCGTAATAGTTGTGCTGTTGTAAGAGATGAATATATAAAAGTTATTAATAATGAATCTACAAATGAATTTTTATTAAATCATGTATGTGAGGATTTTGAAGAATGCATAAAAAATTAATACCAATATATGTGTGTGATTATTGTAATAAGGAATTTGATTCAGAATATTTATGTGAAATACATGAAAAAGATAAGCATATATGTCCTATATGTGAGCATTCATATTATGTATATGGATGTGAATTTAATTGTGAATTACAGAATGAAGGAAAAAGATGTAGATTTAAAAAGAAGGAAGATAAATGAAATATATTATAAAAAGTTATATTTCATATGGATATAAAAGTTTAAATATTCCTTATGATAGTATTGTTGGGTTAATACATGGTAATTTTAATGGAACAAGAATTGGAAAAGAGAAATTAGCAATTGAATATATTATTAAAGAGACAAACCAGCATAAAATAGAAATTATTGGAGAATTTGAAAAAGCTAGATTTGAAGTTTCTAGTTTTTTTGGATTTAATAAAAAGAATGTAATTGCTTTATATAAGTTTGAAAGTGAATATAGTAAAAAAGAAATAGAATGGTTAATTAAAAATAAAGAAAGATTATCTAAATGAAAAAATTGATTTTAATGTTATTTTTTATTTGTTTTGTATCTTATTCTGCAGAGATAACTGGTTATGTATATAATGTTATAGATGGTGATACAATTATTCTTAAAGATGGTGAAGATAAATTTAAGGTAAGATTAGCTGATATTGATGCTCCTGAGATATCACAAGAATTTGGA
>CADCPD010000229.1 GCA_902803265.1 uncultured bacterium
CAAGTTCTTTAGTGGTATTAAAGAAAGATTTGTCGAAGCA
The DNA here is from genome assembly GCA_902803265.1 of uncultured bacterium. Lineage (GTDB taxonomy): Bacteria > Cyanobacteriota > Vampirovibrionia > Gastranaerophilales > Gastranaerophilaceae > UBA791. Next base: position 41 of record CADCPD010000229.1, read on the forward strand.
AATAAGGACTCAACAACATTTTTTGATTATTTAAAATCAATATTTACAGTATTCGGCGATCTGCTTAAAGAAGCAGGTGAAAAATTTAAGAATTTTTTAGAAGGCCTTGGAATAGATACATCAAAAATCACAAGAGCTTTCGATACAATCGGAGGCGCACTTTCAAATCTTATCAGTAAACTCACTCCCGGAAGAGTATTAGCAATCGCACTATCTGTTGCACTTCTTTCACTTGTAGGAGCCGCAATAGATGTTGCTGATAAATTTAAAGGAATGGCAACAGCCATATCTGGAGTATTTACAAATATTAATAAGATATTAAAGAAGCATATATCAAAATCATCAATGATAACAGATATAGCGCAAGCGTTCTCCATGATTGCTGGCTCTCTTGTTGCACTATCACTTGTAAACCAAACAAAGTTGAAAAACGCTGCAAAAATTATGGGTATATTTACTGTGGCGTTTGCAGCACTTACTGCTACTACAGCTGTACTTACTAAGAAGTTTGCAACAGCGAACTTTAGAAAGAATTTTACAGCAATGAGCAAGTCAATTCTCACACTCGCAGGATCAATGGCTGTTCTTGCATCTGCACTTGCCTTGTTATCTCTAGTCAATATAGGAGATGCAAAAGAGGCATGGACAAAAGTTGAGATGGCTTTGGTACTTCTTGGCGGTGTAATTGCTGCTGCAATAGCATTTAGTAAATATGTCACTGTAGTACCGAGAGGGGCAATTCTATTACTCACACTCTCAGTAGCAATGAGACAACTTGTTAAGGCCCTCGTTGAGTTCTCAACAATACCTTATGATGAAGTTGATAAGCATTGGACCGGATACATTTCGATGTTTGGTGGTTTAGCGCTTGTCATAGCTGCCGCTGGTAAAATAACGTTTGGAGGAGCAGTCGGCATAATACTCTTAGCAAAAGCCATGCAGATGATAATACCTTCGATAAAAGAAATTGTTAATGAGGTAAGTAAACTGCCGGTTGCTGAAATGTTTGATTCTGCTCTCGACAAATTAGAGAGAAATAAAGCGTTTATTGCTGCCACAGCTATATTTATATCATCAATGTATGTGATGGGAGCATACCTTAAATCCAGAGCAAATCCAGCAAGAATTGGAAGTATATTTGGTGGCATTGGAGGTGCAATAGCAGCTTTAGGTATTACCTTTTCACTCATCACATTATCTATTAAGAGTTTGAATAAAACAGTAGAGGGTATGAGTGCAGGAAAAGCAGCAAAAGTCATAGCAACTTGCATAGGAATTATAGGCGCAATTGTATCTTTCTTTGGCGCACTAATTGTTCTTGGAAAATATGATGTTACCGGAACACTAGATAGAAACTTCAGATCAATGGCAGTTGCTATGGTTTCTCTTGGTGCATCATTCATACTTATGTCAAAAGCTGTAGATATCATATCAAAGGCTAATATGAATGGATTAGCAATGGCGAACATCACCATGATTGGTTTAGGTGCACTCCTTGCTACAGTTCTATATACGGCTGGTAAAGTAGAAAAGGCGATACCTGCTATGACTTCCATGCTTACGGCAACGATAGCTATGGGAGTACTTATAGGAGAACTTGCTGTAGTATCGATTCTCGTAGACTCACCTAACATATTACCGGCATTAGGTATAATGACAGTAATTGTTGCTGAATTATGCGGAATAATGATAGCCATGAACAAGATTAAAGACGTTAAAACAATACCTGCTATTGCTTTAGCGACTTCGCTTGTGGCCATTGGTGGAACATTAGTCGCACTTTCACTTATTGACTTCAAGCAGGTTTTAGCTGCTGCAGGATCAATGTCAGCTGTAATGCTTGTACTCGGTAAAATTATGGATACCATGAGTAGAATTTCAAGTGGTGCTGCTAATTTTATAAAAGTCTTTGAACTAGTTGGTATGATGGTAGCAGTCGGAATCATGTTATCAAAAGTTGCAGAACAACCATGGGATCAGGTGTTAGCTGCTGGAACAGCAATGGCAGTTTCTGTAATGTCTATGGCTACAGCATTAAAAGTACTTGGTGATATAAATCCGACAGGTTGTTTAGCAGTAGCAAGTTCATTACTTATTGTCGCTGTATCTATGGCGGCAGTTGGTGCAACATTACGACTCTTAGAAGGCGTTAATTGGGAAACTTTTGGTATATTCGCAGCATCTGTTGTTCTTTTGGCTGGTGTATCGGCAGCGTTAGCTATTGTGTCAGCAAAAATGCCTGAATTTGGAGTTGCTCTTGAAGCGGTTGGAGTTGCTATGCTTATGGCTGCAGGTTCTTTCCTTATAGCATCAGTAGCATTTAATGTATTTGCCATGGCGCTTCCAGCACTTGCCGATGGTATACATGCTCTTATCCCCGCATTAAAAGAACTCGCAGAGGTTCCACTCGCTAAGTTAGCGCTTAACTTATTAGCATTTGGAGCTGTGGGTGCAGGACTTGGAATTGTATCCACACTATTAATTCAAGGAGCAGTTGCTATTGCAGTATTTAGCGCAGCTGCTATAGCCCTAGCGGCAGCACTTGTTATCCTTGGAGAGGCATTTAAAACATTTACTCAAGGTATAACTTACTTTGGAAAAGGTGTTGGGAACGCTTTAAACAGCGTTAAGAAATCCATAGGAAACTTCTTTAGTGATGTAGCATCGGCTTTTAAAAGCGGAGGTAATAATGCAATAGGCGCCGCAACAGGCTTTGGTAAGAAATTAGGCGGAAGTAAACAATCTGGTTCTGGTATTGCTGGTGGAATGGCAACTGCTTTAGGATGGCATTCACCGCCAACACTCATAACTGTAGGACTTATGGGCGATATTGCAAGAGCATTCTCACAGAATGGAACTGCAGTATCAAGTGCATCGGCTTCAGGCACACAAATAGGTAATAGCTTCGGACAATCATTGCTTTCTAGGGTAAGTAGCTGGATGGCAAACGCTAAAACCGTTATGTCAGGTGGCCTCGGAAAAATAGGTATTAAATTTGCAGGTACAACTGATAACGTTAGCAAAAGTCTCTCGACTGCATCCGCACAAGCTGAAAAGTTTGGAAAGTCAGCTGATGGGGCATCAGAAAAGCTTGGATTCTTTGATAGAATTTCTCAGAAAGTTAATGATACTCTCGGTGTAGGAGATGATTTATATGATAGTCTTGCAGACTCTACAGATTTTCTTAGCGAAGAGACCGAATCATTGATGAACAACATGATGGACGGTATTGGTGCTGCGGATGGATTTGGAGATGCTCTCGAAGGAGCTGGAGGTAAAGCCGGAAAAGCTGGTAAAGACCTCAAGAGTTTCAATGATACATTAAAAGACACTATCTCCAATCAACTTGATATTTTCTCAAAATTCGAATTAAAGCAAGAAGTAACCGCAGACACAATGCTTCAAAATATGAAGTCAAATATTGATGGTTTTGCCTCATGGTCGCATAGACTTGCTGTTCTTTCAGAGAGAGGAATTGATCAGGCTCTTTATCAG
>CADCPD010000230.1 GCA_902803265.1 uncultured bacterium
TCCATTTCACTTACGAAAATGCGTCTCACACTTTATTCACAGGGGTGAGATGCACTTTGACTGTCAAAAAATGGGTAAACTCCAGGCTCGATTGTGGTTTCAGAGCGAGGATAGCTGATGTTGACGTTGCCGATAGGTCTTGATATAATTGCCAAAAAAACCAAGAAAGGATTGTTAATGAGGTTGCGTGAGAATTTTAAAGGTGTCCTGGTTTTCTGTTTGTATGCTACTGTGCAGTCGCTTTTCGGCAATACACAGATAACGCTTGCATCTGGAATTACATACGAAAGCAGTCTGCCTGTTGTCTACATTGATTTTGCTGGCAAGGCTTCAGCGATCAAGAAGAACGCATATATAGATGCCAATATGAGGATTCTTGGTAATGAGAATTATGGTGGAACAGGATCTTCCCTTTATGATGGGCCGATATCGATTAAGGGAAGGGGGAATACGACTTGGCGCTTGCCGAAGAAGTCGTATAAGATCAAACTCGACAAGAAAACAAATTTGTTTGGATATGGGAAAAACAAACACTGGGTCTTGCTTGCAAACTATCAGGACGAGTGTCTGATGAGAAACAAAATCGCCTATGACCTGTCCAAGGAGTTGGGACTTGTGCAAATGGAGTCGACTTGGGTTGATGTAGTGCTAAACGGCGAATACATCGGCAACTATCAACTGTGCGAACATATTCGCATTGGATCGTCACGGATTGATATCTTTAACTGGGATGACGTTATAGGCGACACGGATGAGACGAAATTGAAATGGTTGACCAATGATCCAACTCGAAATATTACGGGAGGGTACTTGTTTGAACTGTCACATGAATACGACGAGATTACAAAGTTTAAGACAGATTCAGGGCTTAAAGTCATGGTAACGGAACCTGAATATCTGAAGACAAACAAGAAGATGTTTTCATATGTTAAAGATTTCTGGCAGTCGCTCGAAGAAGCTTGGCTATCACCAGACAAGCATAACCAAGCTGGTATAAGTTGGAAGGAATATGTAGATGTGGATTCCATGGTCGCCTATTGGCTTGTGCAGGAAATAATGGGCAACAGCGATGCTGTATACAAGAGTCGTCATGCGTACAAGGACAAAGATGCTCCAATTGTATTTGGCCCTGTTTGGGATTTTGATTGGAGCAGCGCCAGCGCAATGGTGGACGCAAATCCAACAGGATGGAAGGTGACGCTTGATCATAGGGTTGACAATGTTTTCAAGTATTGGCTTGCTGATGCAGAGTTCAGGTCAAAGGCTGTAGCGGCGTATGCAAAGTTAAAAGACTATTTATATGACATGGTCGAATCGGGCGGACTTCTTGACTATTATCGGTCATACATATTGGCTTCTGCTTACCAGAATGAAGCTCGTTGGTTTTTCAGGCGTGGTTTTGAGGCGGATTTCGCGGCGTTCCAACATTTTTTGTCGTCTCGTATATGGTGGCTGGACAGTGTTCTAAATTCAGAATCTTCACTTGCAAGAAGCGTGTCTCCTCTTTATGGGACGACATTATCGCCGTCAGGACCTTTTACTGGAGCTCGAAATATCGAATATGTTGGCAAGGTATTGCAAGGCGGCATGCTTGTTGGGACTATAAAATTAAAGGCAGGGAAGGCAAAAGCGAGAGGGCTTAGCCGTGTAACAGGTAAGTTTGTCGGTTCAGACGGGCGTGCAAACCGTATCGCCGGCAAGAAAATCCCAGTTGGTGATTCTCCTGCTCTTGCCATCATGTCCACGAAAGTGTCTGGGAGACCCAATACTCTTGCGATTAGGGTGTCTGACCACGCTTTCCTTGGAATGCTTGGTGCATATGGGGTCGAGGGCACGGCGCTGGAGCTGCTTCCAAATGGCAAGTATGTTTTTAGCATGATGCCATTTGCGGAGACGGCGGGTGGATATCAGATATCACTTGATGAACTTCCTCTGGAGAAAAATGTAACCATAACAGGTACGAAGTGGAAGATAGATAATGGCTCGAAGGGTAGTTCAGTCGCTGCGCTAAAGCTTACGGGGAGCGCGCGCGGCGGGGTATTTAGCGGCAA
>CADCPD010000231.1 GCA_902803265.1 uncultured bacterium
AGCCTTTTTCTGAGCGATATGCTCGTCGAGGAAGTTCATCTGACCGCGGATAACGCCTGCGATGATATTGGACATACGGTAGTTATATCCGACCTCCTCATGCTGATACCACGGAGCAGCCTCTCTTGACTGAGTTGACCACTTGCGCACCTTGTCGGCGTCGTCCTTGCTGTCTGTCAGGAACATTCCGCCCGATGAACCTGTGATTATCTTGTTTCCGTTGAAGCTGATGGCGCTGTAATCTCCGAAACAGCCTGTTTCCCTGCCCTTGTATGTAGCGCCGAAGGACTCGGCAGCGTCCTCGATTATGAGAGCGCCGTGCTTCTCACAGACAGCGCGTATCTCGTCGATCTTTGCGGGGACACCGTAAAGGTGAACGAGGACTACCAGCTTTACGTCGGGATAAAGCTCGAAAGCCTTTTCCAGAGCCTCTGGGCTCATGTTCCATGTATCACGCTCCGTATCAATAAAAACGGCTTCACCATCTTCATATGCAACGGGATTGATAGTAGCGTCAAAGGTCATATCAGCACAGAATACTTTATGTCCCTGAAGCGTACCGCAATTCGGTTTAGCCTGTCCGTAGAGCTTTTCGCCCGCAAGCTTTGTAGCAAGATGAAGTGAAGCTGTTCCACAGGAAAGAGCCACCGCATATTTTACACCTGCGTACTTGGCAACGATCTTTTCCACCTCGTTGATGTTCTCTCCTGCTGTAGTTATCCAGTTTTTCTTTTTTGCTTCATTTACCCATTTCTGTTCATCTCCGTGCATAGTAGGAGATGAAAGCCAGACCTTCTTTTCAAAAGGTCTGATATTGTTCTTGTTTACAAACATCTGAGTACCTTCTTAATTATATATTTTTTGCCGTATCTGTATGTCATGATACAGAACGGACTATATGCCGTGCATTTAACTATATAATTTTACTTATAGTTATACAGTCACAAATATATTATACTATCTATTGCCCGAAAAATCAATACCCAAAATGTGGAGTCAGTCTGATTTGCCAAAAATTCGTCAAAATAGACAAGTCTCGGAATATGCCTTTATAAATAGGTACATTTTTATGATCCGGCGGTTGTTTCCGGCAGCCGAAATAAACATTTTGTATAATCGTATTCGTTTTTACGCATATATCTGCAATATTGCAGTCGGTATAATCGCGAATGTCAGGTGTACCCCCTTCCGTTTGCAGCAGCTCTTTCTGTATCATAGTGGTGTATATAGCTGTATATCCGCTTTTTTAATGAAGTGTAAATTTCGCAGCCAAAAACTTGATTTCCGCATCAAAATAATATATAATGCTATTATCATGATATATGGAGGGATCTTTTATGATCAAAAAAATGATAGCAGCTATGTCAGCTGCGGCAATTATGTGTACCTGTACCGCCTACAGCAGCGGATACAGCTTTACCGACTCCTTTGCGGCAGAACAGTCCGCAGAGCAGTCCGAGACCTGCGGCGCCATGATCTCTATTGTGGCTCCCAACCACACTCTCCCCGATGGCATTACCGCAAAGCTGGTAGCGGTCAAAGGCGATGAGCGCACTGTGCTCGAGGAGTGGGACCCGAAAGCGGTCTCCGTAATGGAAATACGCGATCTTGAGTACAGCGGCGACGTCAACTACAAGCTGACCACCGAGGGGCTTCCAACCGATTACTGTCTCCCTGCGGAAACAGATATAGTCCTCAAGGGAAAAGGCTATACCGACAAGATCGTTCTCTGCGGATACTCCCTTACTGATTATCCGGGCTTTCTTATAAGTTTAGATAACGGCAGGGAGCTCCACTTCAGGATCCATGTAGTCAAATCGTCAAGCCGCTCCACTTCATTCCTTTACGGAAGAGAATCAGATGCCATTGCGGACTACTGTATAGTTGATGACAACGGGTTCAGATACCTCAACAGCATCCCCGACAAGTCTGAAGTTCCGTTTTCTTCCTATACCGAAGACGAATTCATTGTCCCCGACGGTCACTATACCGCAAAAGTCGAGCTTGCCGAGGGTTACAGGTTCCTGCGGAAATACAGTGACACAGCAAAAGCAACAAGCAAGATGTACAACATACCTCTGGATTACTTCTCAGCGGATCTTTCCGAGGGTATTTCTTTCAGCGTTGAGAACGGATACATAGACAACGAACTGTATTTCTACGCAGAGCCGGTCCCGACCGCTGAAAACTCCTGTACCGCCGATGTTTCAGTAGTCGATGCAGAAACAGGAGAGCCAATAAACGGCTGTTACGTCGAGCTGGACGAGAGCTTCCCCGGAGTATCAAAAATGAGCTGGGTGACCGAAAACAGTGAGCCAAAGAAGCTGGACGCCCTCAAAAAACTCGGCGAGACCTATACATTCATAGCTTATCCCTCTTCCGCGTGCTATGAGCCCACAGCAGAGGCATCATTCAAATTCGCTGCCTACGGCGAACACGCTGACGCTGTGATAAAGCTGAAGCGCGTCATGACCGATGAGGAGGCAGCCGCCATAGAAAAGGTAGTTCTCCCCGATGAGGATCCCGTCCCCGCAGACAGCGCACACTGCGCAGTTACCGTGGGAGTTTTCGACCTCAGAACAAGAGGCGCTGTTCTGCCCACAAAGGCAAGTCTGGTCGAATATATCGGAGGCGACAAAGATAATCAGCAGGAACTGGCAAGCTGGGAGGCAAGCGAAGAGCCTGTCAAGACGATCACCGATATCGAATATCACGAGGATTCAGAGTACTACATCACCTTCAACGATGACAATATATTCTCGGGCAAATACAACAACGCAGGCAGAATAAAGCTCTGCTTCAGCAAGGGCGGAGATACCGAAAAGATCGCCGTTCCCATGTACATCTCCGATATTTACGGAAACACCGATACCAACTGCTTTTTATGCAGAGAAGACTCCTCAATGTCATCAATTGAGGCCGTTTCCTCCGCATCATCAAATGATGATGTCCTTGAAAGTGCAGGAGTATATGACGATAAGGGCTACCGCTACAGCTTCACTTCGGGATTAGTCGGAGATACTGTTGGTACGGGCTCACTCCCTGACGGAGAATACACTCTGAAATGCGTTCCATCGGAAAAATACAGGTTTATTTCAAAGAGCAGCCAGGTCGCTGTCACGAGTTTGCTAAGGAAAAAATATTCCGACAACTACATAGCAAAGAATGCAGAAAGAGGCGAAAACGGCTTCCGCTTCAAGATCGAGAACGGTATCATGAATGATCCCATACATCTGCTGATCGAGCCCAAGCCCACCGCCGAAACAGCCTGCTCAGCAAGTATCTCTGTTGTAGACGCGAAAACAGGAGAAACTGTAAAGGGCATAACAGGCGAGCTCACAGGAGGCGGCATCGATACAAACAATCTGCTCAACTGGAATACCTCAGATACTCCCGTAATGACATTCGATAACCTTATCTTCCCCCAAAAGAATTACGGCATCAAGCTTTATAACGTCCCTGCCGAGTACAAAATGCCCTATACAAAGACCTTCAGATTCAATGGATTCGGCGAGCATCAGGATATCGTCATAAAGCTGGAGCCTGCATTTACTATGGGCGATGTGGATAATGACGGCGCTGTGAACTCCGTCGACGCTTCGGCTGTCCTTGGCTGTTACGCAAGGATATCCACCGATCAGGAGAGCGGCTTCACCGACACTCAGATCATGGCA
>CADCPD010000232.1 GCA_902803265.1 uncultured bacterium
ATAATGAATTATCTATTCCGGAAGATATAGAATATGAAACATTAATAAGTGAGATTGGTTCAATATGTGAAGAAACAACATTTATTGAATCTGTTTTAAAAAGTTTGGATATAGATCCGGATAGAAGATATGATATGGATGAACAAACTATTTATGAAGGTTTCTTTTTAACAGAAACAGATGCACAAACATACTTGGAAAAAGCATCACATCATTTTCCAAGTAATGCAAGAACATATGTACAATATTTAAATAGATGGAGAGATACACAAACAGGTGATTTCTTTAATAATTTATTTGAATATTTTGATATTCCAATTCCACCAAAAATGTTTTATGAAAAAGAGGAAAAAGAATTATGCAAGCAATAAGTGATAATGATATAACAAGATTAAAAGCAAATTTAAATGACATATTAGAATTGGTAGAATCTGTTGTTATACCAAATGATGTAAAGGTTAAAATACAACAAAAATGCTTGGCAAGCATAGGAAGGTTAAATTCTTTATGAAGAAAAAACTACCTGTTAAATTAACATATAACAGTGAATGGATTCCTCTAATGTTTGGAGGAAAAGTATCTGCTACACATGTTGCAAGATTACTTAAAGATGGTAGATTAAAAAAGAAAACACTAAGACATATAATTGATGTGGAAGAATTATTATTGGCATGTAAATTAGAAGATGTTGAGGTGGAGGATGTTTTTTAAGCCCAAACAAATAGTTAATGCCAAACAATTTATAGCAACAGAAGAAAATTTTGAGGAGATTTATAATTGGTTGGACCAGTCATATGTTGTCATGTTTAATCCTATAAAAGGTAGGTTAAATATTATTGATTCTCATGATAATGAAGTAACTGCTTTCTGTGATGATTATATTATTGATAGAGATGGATATGTGGAAGTGTTAAGACCCAATGATTTTCAAAAAAATTATATTTGTGAATAAAGTTAAAATAAAGTTAAAATAATTTTAAAATTAAGTGTAAATAAAATTTAATATACTTAAATAAAAGTATTGACATTTATTTTATTTAATGCTAAAATAAACATGTAGATACCAATACAGGAGATTCCAATATGTTTGATATGTTAAACACAGAATTTAAAATAGGTGATTGCGTAGCATATTTAACAAGTGGAAGATTTGGAACAACAGTCGCTAAAAAAGCAGTTGTTTGTAATGTAACAACTGATGAGGTAAAAGTACAACTTATATCTTGTGCAACAGATATACATGGAGATATATTAGGTGCAACAGTAAGTTGGGTAAAGACAGCAAATGTAATAAAAGTTCCAATGGATGAAAAGTATGTAACAAAAATAAAGGAGTCAAAATTACCAAGTATAACTAAGGTAAATGGATTACTTTTTTCATAGTACCTTAAATTAATAAACGAGTACCTACGGGGAAAGTCACCCAAATCCTACACAAGATAATATCATTGGGTGTGAGCTTACGAGCAAAGTGGGATGTGCTGATATATCACATTTGGTTTACGAACAATATATCATTTAACAGCTTAATACTTGAAGGTATTTTAGCAGAAAGGATTAACATGAAAGTTAAGCAAGAAATTAAATTAAACAATGGAAAAGTAGAAATTGTAACCAAACAAGAACATCAATTTTCTGATATAGAAAAGAAAATTTTAAATATTTTAGCTTTGAATGGTTATTATGAAATAAGGGTTAATTGTAGTAATCCATTAAATGATAACATAGAATTTCCAGCATGCGAAAAACTAATTGAACTTGGTTTAGTAAAAGAAAATACAGATGCTTGGAACTATATGATAGAAGTAGTTAAATCAGAAGAAGTTGGTTCCTTCTTTTTACAAATTATAAAGGAAGGAATATAATTGGAGGATAAATAATGGACAGATTACAAGAAATAAACAAATGTTTAAATAATATGAATCCAAAGGATGAAAATGTAATAGCGGCAAAAGCATTACTTGATTCCATTATGTCTGAAACTAAACTATACATGCTAAGATACAACGGGAAGTATCTAACATATAGTATTTCTACAAATTCAGATGATGCTGAATTTTGTAATTCTTATGTATGTTATTTAAGTACAGATGGGGATGACCCAATTTGGACAACAAACGATATTAGGGTTGCTGTTTATAATAAATATTGTACCACTGAGTGGTACAATTCAGATATGGAGAATGTTGTAAAAGTAGGTAGATTAAAAGATATAAACCCGGAAGAAATAGAAATTGTTGATGTTTTAGGTAGGGTGTATAACAGAAAACCATTAACATTAAAAACAAAAGCAATTATATATGATAAAATATATGGAGATGATTGGTTAGTAAGACAAATAGATAGAGACCCATCTTGTGCTAATAATGTATTGAGTTTGGGTGAACAAAGATATATTTTAGAAGAAGCAAAAGAAAAATATAATAAGAGATTAGGTAAGAATGGTAAGATTAAAATACCTGTAAGAATTGGTGGATTAAATTTAGACCAATTATATAATCTTAGAAAAGATTTGGTTAAAGTTAAAGGACAGTTAATAAGAGAAAACAAATCTTTAAATAGAATACAAAAGAAATTAGATACTGTTAATAAAAACATAGTTAAGTTAGGTGGTAGATAATGAGTCAAGCAGAAGAATTACAAGAACAAATTTTAAAAAGAAATTCTTTAAGAAAAACATTGG
>CADCPD010000233.1 GCA_902803265.1 uncultured bacterium
AAAGGTCAATCATCCCCGATAACGACCGAGACGATCACTACCCAACCCTACAAAGACCCCTATTACTGGGCAGGGTTTATATTGTTGGATTAAAAAGACACTGATATGAAACGATTGTTCCTCATCGGATTTATGTTGGCAGTGCTCTGTATGATACATGCGGAGGACTGTTCTCCTATTCCCTATGAATTGTCAGAGGAACTGAAAAAGGAGATAAAGCAATCTATCTCCATCGTGTATGCCGATAGTTCGAAAACTCTGGTTCGTGAATATAGTTTTATGGGAGTTCCAATAGACGATCCGGTAGTAACTGTTGCAGATACACTTAAAGAACATGGCTTCACACTACAAGAAGTTACACCTCAAATGACTACTTTAAGCGGTATCTTTGGCGATATACCCAATACATACGTGATCTTACATCCGGCTCGAGTTCGTATCCAAACAGTAGCCGGAGTTAGTATTGTTTTTACGCACTTAGATGATTCCGATGAGATTCATGCTTTTTACAGGTCATTGCGCCATTTTTTGATTTCTATACTGAATCAGCCAAGCGGAGAAGAAATAGAGGGAGACGCGTATGTGGCATGGCGCATCCGTGATTTGGCGATCATCGCGCAACAGACTGTAGATTATACAATCCTTAGGTATATGCTTATGGATGGAGATGAGTTTTTTATGAAAGCAATGCAATCTCCGAGAATGGACATCTCCGAACAGACGCAGACGCTTTTAAAAAAATCTCAAAATACTAACTATTATCTCGTAGACTCTCTGTTATGTGCTGCAGATTTGTACCTTGATTTTTATGCGCACGGGTGGGATAAAGATACGATGATCGTAGATTCTTTAGTTAGTGTATACACACAACTCGGAGATCTATATCTCAATAGTACCAACACTGGTACGTCTATAGATTATTACGAACGGGCATCGACATACTACGCTCATTTGTATGGCAAAGATAATGAGCACTATGCGCTTATGCTATACGAAGTTGGTAGGTATTGTGGACTATACGGAGATCTTCCACAAGAGCTGAAATATTATAAAGAGGTGGTAAACTTAGGCAAAGAGATATATTCTGATTCTCTAACATATATACTTCCTCTGAGAGGACTTGTTTCTTCATATATAAATAATATGCTATACAAAGAAGCAGAAGAAACTAGTGAAAAATTATTATACAATATTTCTCTATTACATGGCAATCAAACTAATAATGATTATTATACAGCATTATTAGATCAGGCGGTATTATTGCAAGCAATGGGAGATTATGAAAAGAGTCTTGAACTACTGCACAAAGCATTAGAGATTATTCCCGATAGTACTAATGAAGGGAATATATATATCGCATTATGTTATAATAATTTAGGAAATATCGCATACAAACAAAAAGATTATAATAGCGCCCTAAAATGGCTAAATATGGCTATAAAAACCCATGAAAAGAGTCAGTCTGAAGATCAAGCGAAATATTTAGCGATATCCTATCAACAGATAGGAGAATGCTATGCGCATATGAAACAGAAAGAGGATAGTGCGATAATGTATTTTTATAAAGCACTTAGACTATATAGAAAAGAATACTCACTTGTTCATTCGAAATGTGCGGACATATACAATGATTTATCAGAGTGTTTGCGTGCCAAAGGCGATTATGATGGGGCTCTTGCTTATGCATTGGAAGCACTGCAGACATATTCATATTTTGTAAAAAAAGATAATCCGTCATTATCCAATACATATTATAATATCGCCTCCGGACATGCCGGACTAAATCAGAATGAAGAGGCAGAAGAATATTTCAGAAAAGCAGTAACCGGAATCAAAAAAAGTTATCTTCAATCACTAGGATTCATGTCTGAGAAACAACGTGAGTTATATTGGGCTGCTTTGAATATTCTTAGTGAGCATGATATCATGAACTTTGAATATCATGCGTATCAAAAACAGCCTTCTGTTGCTGGTTTTATGTATGATAATGAATTGTTCACAAAAGGGTTGCTTCTTACGTCTTCGGAGGCGGTTAGAAATTCCGTATCAGAGAGCGGAGATACCATCTTGCTTCGACAATGGCATGAGATGATAAGGCTACGTGAGGTGGTGGTTGCTATTCAAACTAAAACCCCTAATTCACCATTTCTTGCTAATTATCAGCACCAAGTTGATTCTTTGGAGAAAGAGATCACGCGGTCAAGTGCCGCCTATCGGGAGAACATGCGTCAGTGGACCATCACATGGGATAGCGTACGGGCGGTGTTGAAACCCCGCCATGTGGCGATAGAGTATATGTCCGCACCGCTGAATGACGATAGTACGATGTACTGTGCGCTTCTGCTGCGCGACACTTGC
>CADCPD010000234.1 GCA_902803265.1 uncultured bacterium
GCGAGTGCTTTGGGTCTGTAGCTCATCTGGGAGAGCGCCTCCATGGCATGGAGGAGGTGGCCGGTTCGAGCCCGGTCAGATCCACCAAATCGATTAATAAGTCCTGAAATATCAGGATTTTTTCATTTTTCTATACAAGAAATTGTGGTGTCTAAACAGGTCTATCATTAGTTTTATTAGTAATTAGTAAACCCTAATGATGCCATGGACATGTGGTTAGCAATTAGTGTTATACTCAATCCTGCTGTCAATGTATCAATGCTTGATCTAACCCAAGCTTCTAAAAACGATTTTGTTACTGAATCGTATGAAATTGTAACATTTACATCGATTTTGTTTCCTGCCTTATAGGACAAAGGGAGATTAAAAGTTCCTGCTTGAATGTATGAGTAAGTATATTTAATATTTCCAAAAAATGCACTGCTTGGTTTATTTGAGGTTATTGTAAAACTAACCTCGCATTTTTCATTACTTGAACTGATATATGTATCTGAATGGGCTGAAAGAATATGATTGTTGGATGAGTAATCAAGATATGTTTTGTATGTTCTTCCGGAAGCTGTACTAGAATCTAATACATACACATATGAGCTTGTTTTACTGTTCCAATTTGTGCTATTTGATGCTTTGTTGACCAAATATTTATAAGCGCCCTCATATGAATCTCTGTTGTTAGAGGAGCATGAAATACAAGACATAACAATCGTGTTGTTAGAGGAGCATGAAATAAGAGTCATAACAATCGTTACTAGAAGCAGTGTAGAAATCTTAAAATATTTTGAAAATAATCTAATCATAAGTTAATAAAAATTCGGAAGACTATATCTTTCTTTAATTGTTTTACCATATTCAAATGCTTGGTTAATCATCTTAAATGCGTTTTCTTTTGTTTTGGGCTGTTTTTCTGGGGTATCAGTATAGCTGGAATACGTAATATTACACTTATAGTTACCGGTTAAATTATCTCCGTTTATAGATATGTTAGAGAACTCATATTTGCAATGACAAAATTCATTTGAACTACTATAAGTTATTAAATCAAAGTAGTTTATTTGATTTGTATAATCGCCCCATTTAAAATCAACATACACAAATCCCTCGGTCATGCTTGTAGAACTTTCGTAACTATCAAATAAACAGCCGAGTCTAAAAATGTCTTTCATTTCAGAATAAATAAAAAAACATTCGCCATATGTTTGGCTTGTCGCAACATATGTAAGCGAAAAAGTGTATAGATTATAACCATAATCATTCTTTTCAATTGCGGCTGTTTGCTTAAATTTGTCTACAGCTATTTTATGATTAGAACTGAGTGAATCATTAAAACAACCTGTACAAATCAATCCTATGATTAAAATCAATGTTTTTTTACTCATAAAACCATTATACTCGTTATTTATTATTGTTACAAAAACATGCGCACCATTATGGTACAAGCAAGCAAAGTCTGCTGTCCCGTTTTTGCAAATTAACTTGAAATATTAATATAAGTCGCAAAATAATACAATTCAATTAATAAACTAGTATAAAAAACATGTTTTTTAAAAATTATGACATTTGTTGGACGCAATTGTGATATCAATGATAGTGGAACCCGAAACAAAAACGGGGAGATGAAGTAAATTGTCATAAAAATATAAGAGGTAGTGGGTTATTATTGTAACCCTTCAGATCCACCAGATTGATAAAATGTCCTGATGTTGTTCAGGATTTTTTTATTACTTAGTGGGTCAAATTACCAATTATACACATTCAAATCATCACTTATGTGATAATCTTTTGAACCAACAAAATGGTTCTTTATATTTACTTCATTACCTTGTAAAACAAAAGTGGAAGCGCCATTAAGATTTATAATCCCATCATCATAATAAGACATTGTTTCACTAGTTTTAACCGCGTTAGTTAGCCTTACTCCTTCGTGAAGTAAAGTAAAACTATTACCATGTTGATGTCCGCATATTACATCTTTCATTCCTTTATCTTTCATCTTAGAAAAGAAACCATTTTGAATAGATCCACTTAAAGAGAAATGAACATGGACATCACCAATCGCGTTATCTTTATATTCTCTATAGTGGTGATACGCTAAAGAATATTCTGGAAGAGGTTTATGAAGAAAGACCATAGAGTCGACATAATTATCGTTATTTTTTTGCTTTAATCCTTCAGAAATCCACTCAAAATAGGAAATTTGGTCATCGTTAATCTTATCTAAATAGCTTGAATCTACCATATAAAGAGCTTTTAAAATCTTATTATTTTCTTTAATTACAACTGCGTAATTTCCAAGTGTTTCAAAGTTGGTTGGGCCTCTTTTATACAAGGAGTATTTTCCGGCTTCATATAAGTCTGAACAATATTCCATACTTGCTACCGCGGAATTAAAATCATTTCCATAATCATGGTTACCAAATACTGGTGCCCATGGAATTTTATATTCATCTAGCCATCTAATTATTCTTTTTAAAGATACTAAATTCTCGTTACTCCAAGTTTGGTCTCCTGTTAGAGTAATAAGATCTGGCTTTGTTAACTTAACTAAATAATTCATTTCATCATAAACAATTGAGGCATTAAAGTAGTTTTCTGTGTCACATAATTGAACATCAGCAAGATTAAGAATCACAAAGTCTTTATTTGGATCTTTATTAATATAAGTCACATCATTATCATTAAATTCTTCTGACTCATTCCATTCATCAATTACTACTTTCCCTTTATAGCGATGAAAGAAAGTAAAGTATACATTTAAAACAATCGCACTGACTGCGGTTAATGAGATTAATGATGTAACAATATACTTATCTCTTTTATTCATTATTAAAAAGATTAGCACCCTAAAAGCAAAATAAAAACTAAGATAATTGTCTCTAATTTGTGGAGATTTTATATATAGATTTCTATTTTCCGGTTTTTCTTATATA
>CADCPD010000235.1 GCA_902803265.1 uncultured bacterium
ATAATTAGAGGACACCAATAGCACCTTACAATTAATAAAAAGTGGTGGAAGAGAGTGATAAGCTCTCTAAAGAGTACTACACGTCACACTTTAGTAGTATTCTTTATAGAACATATCACAAAAGGAGATAAGGTAAATGGAAGAATTGTTAGAGAAAATGAAGAAGTATTTAACAATGAAAAAAAAGCCATACGTATCAAAAGTAGCACAAGATTTAGAATTACAAGAATACGAGGTATATGGTTTAGTAGAGTTGTTAAAAAGACAGGGTTATTTATTTGACATACTTGATGGTAAGATAGTGAAGATAAAGCCTATAAAAGAGAATGATGTATATAAAATTCCTAACAATTTAGACCATTTAAAATTACTCATGATAAGTGACACGCATTTAGGTAGTAAATATGATAGATTAGACATATTGCGTTATTTATATGATAAGGCAGAGGATAATAATATCAATTACATATTACATAGTGGTGATTTAACAGAGGGTTTAAGTGGTAGACCACAGCAGATGTATGAGTTAAAGGAAGCATCATACACAGGTCAAAGAGATTATGTAATAGATAAATATCCAAAAAGCGACATTCCTACGTATTTAATTGCTGGAAACCATGACTTATGGTGGGTAAGAGAGTGTGGTGCAGACATATGTAGAGATATTGCGAATCATAGAGAAGATTTACATTATTTAGGTAGTGATTGTGAAGATTTAAAGATTGGTAAGTTAAAGATTCGTATGTATCATGGTACTGGTGGTGGTGCATATGCGAAGTCATATAAATTACAGAAATATCTTGATTCAATAGATATTAGTGAGCGTCCGCATATATTACAGACAGGGCATATACATCAAGCATTTTTTATGAAGCAAGGAAAGACGCATTGTTTTCAAACATCGTGCTTACAAGACTTGACGCCTTATGAGAGATCAAAGGGGTTGCCGAATGATAAAAGTGTATGGTGGGTAGATGTTTATATGGATAATAATGGTAATGTTCACTCTATCACACAAGAGTTAGAAACATTTGATAAAAAGTTGGTAAAAAAGTACAGATAGATGGTGATGTGGCTACTTTTAAGTAGCATAGAGTAGATAAGGATATATTCAGAGTCATTGCGACACTAAAGTTCTAATAGGGAATATGTGATTAGAAACCTATATCTATTCTATGGTGCTTATAAGAGTGCCGATGTTTCCACACGTAGTGTGAGCATGATTAACCCCCTTATTGCTTGGTTATTATGACCAAGTTTTTTGTTGCAAATATTTATAAAAATATGATACAATGTGATTGAATAGGGTATAATGTCGGTTTGGTTCGGTTCGGTTTTACCAGAAAGAGAGTGTATATGGGCGTTATAAATGAAAGAATGATGTTTGAAACATATAATGATTTTTATATACGTAGAAACATTATAAAAGATTTGTTTCATAGGTTGAGCGATAATGGGAAAGAGGTTTATAAATATTACCTATATTCGAATCGGCTTTTGTCGACAATGAAGGTTGATTTAATATGGGAGTATTTGAGAGAGCCTGATAATAGTTTTGCTAAGACTAGTGAGAAGGATTTGGCAAAGTATTATAATAAGAGTGGTGATAAATAGTGAATATCGAAGATGAAATTCATAAAAGAATTAGAGATACAGAAGAATTAGTAAAAAAGGTTAAAGATAAAACCACCTTTGCATATTTAACAGGTGTATATTCCTTGAAATGTGATTATGAAAGTATTGGAGAAATAGACAAGGCTTGTTCTTATGCAGATATAATAATTGATTTGCTGCAAGGAAATAAGGTTGTGTATAAAGATACGATCGAAAATCGTGAAAAAATCAATAATATGTGGGTTACGAGTTATGATACGAAGGCAAGAGGTGGCGATTTTGAAAGTTTTTGTATTGCATTAGAGTGGAATAGACCGATACATAAGCAATTTTACTTACCTAGAGCAAGATTATTGAAAAAACATGGTGTTATACAAGGTATTCAAGATTTAATAGATGATAAATTAGATTTGTTAGTGTTAAACCTTCCCCCAAGAATTGGTAAGACAACAGTTGGTTTATTTTTACAAGTGTTATTAGGTGGGTTATCGCCAGATGAGAGTATTTTGGCTGCGGGGCATAGTGTTGGTTTGATACAGTCATTTTATAATGAGATTTTAAATGTTATAAATGGAGAAGAGTATCGTTATCATGAGATATTTCC
>CADCPD010000236.1 GCA_902803265.1 uncultured bacterium
ATTAGGCTGCTTAGGGTCTATTCTATCGCCAGCCTTAGGCGTAGTCTCTGAAGGTTTGGCAGTTGATGCCACAGTCGGATCAACACTTGGAGCCGCAGTCGGATCAACAGTTGAAGCCGCAGTCGGATCAACAGTTGGAACCGCAGTCGGATCAACAGTTGGAGCCGCAGTTGACTCTGCAGTAGTAGTCTCCTGGCCGCCTGGTTTTGACGCATCATAAGCTGCTTGCATATCTATTCCATACTCGCCACAAAGCCATGTGTTGCGTCGCTCTAGCCAGTCCCTCAAGAAAACAATAGGTGCATCCCAAGTGTACCAGTCAGACTCTCCAGCATAGCTTAGGCCATCATTGTAATGAACAGGCCATCCGGCGCCTAGGTTTTCTGCATCATAATAATTTCTAGCGAACGAAGCACCAAACTTATCTGTCAAATAATTGATACTAATAGTCTCGATAGAATCCATACGATATAGACTCTGAATCTTATACTGCATCTCTTCATATCTTTCTTTAACTCTTGTGGCGAACTCCTCACACTCAACGAGCTCCTTGTACCACTTCATCTTAGAGCACTTAAATCCCTTGGCACTGTCACCATTTACATAGTAGTCAGTGTAATAACTGCTCTTTAGGTTACCGCTTGATAAGTCGAGATCCCATATAGGGCCAGCGTACAAAACATCATCCTTAATATAAAATCTAGTAGAACTATAATCGAAGTCCTGATTCTTGAACAGCTCGCTAACAACATAAAAGTCTACGAACGTATCTATGTCGATATAATCATCTATCGCATCTATGTCGTGTGTAAGCAGAGCCGTTTCAAAACCATTGAGGTATTCCTTAACTCTAGCTATCTTGGCATCTACTAGTTCATTGGCCAGGTCATCATCTTTTTCCGGATCATTAACATCGAATGTCACCGTAAGCACATCCGTCTTAAAAGAATCAACGCCTGCCTCATGTCTAGTTCCAAGCTCTAGTAGGATGTCATTGTTTTCGCCATCATAGGCATCTATCTCCACGCGGTTGCTCTTAGCTTCCACCGGCTCGCATACCATGTAGTTACCCTTGTAGACGCCGTTTAGATAAACCTCGGCATATCTACTCTGTGATGAGTACGTAACACCGTTTTCTAGTGCGAAGTTGTAAGATAAATAATTGCGCATTAGAGACTTATCCATAGAATTGGCCAGAAGGTTCCACTTCTTGCCCTTAGGCATTCCAAGCACACTAGTCTTGCTGCCAAACTTAATATTCCATCCCTTCTTAGGCTGGTCGGCAGTAGTATTACCTCTAATCTTAATATTGCATGCACTGTCGTTAACATCTGCATAACTACTATAAACTCCCTTGTCAGGAGTAGTTCCCTTATCATCAGTGATGCCCCATCCTTTAGAGCCACCATCTGCATCAACTACAGTAACAGCCACATCAGCATTGGTGCGATACTCTGTGCTGATATGTCCGGAGTTAATATAAATCTGTGGCATCTGCGAGTGAGTGCCCACCTGTGCCTCCTTGACCAGAGTCGTCACAGCCTTAGGCGATTCGATAATATCCTCTCCCACTTTTACCTTATTAGTCACTGCAATAGTATGCTCGCCATCATCATAGCCGGATAGTTCGGCATTAGTCAGATAACCACCTGATCTAGTTATAGTTTTGATAGGCTCTGTCTCATTATCGATGTAGACATTGTAGCCCACACTAGATGCGGCTTCGCCAAAATAAATCATATACTTTCCAGTGTATTTGGCATACGAAGTAACCTTAAGGTCTGACACCTTAGGGATAAAACCTTTAGCCTCTTCCTCACCCCAAACAGCAAAATCAAAAATAGAATTGCCATAAGTGGTTTTGCGCTCTAGGCAGTGAACTCTCACGAATCGAGTAGTAATCAAGTCAGCAAAAGTAACCAGGTCGGTTCTCTCACCTCTAGTACTCTCAATCAAAGCCACAGACTCGAAGTTGATGCCATCTAGCGAAGTCTCAATCTGATACTTGCTAGCCGAAGCTCCCTGCCAATAAATGCCAAAAACTTTGAAACTGTAAATATTGCCCAAGTCTGCAGTAATCCAGACATCATCCTTAAACTCCGACTCCCATCTAGTTGTGATATCTCCATCAACTGCTAGAGCAGGCTTTTTAGGAGTATCCGACACTATAGTAGACGAAGCCTCCGCACTGACTCCTGGGTTGCGCATATAGTTATTATACGTCTGCTCATTAATAGTCGCAGAAGGCGCCACCAAGTAGTCCTTCACCTCTGCGCTTCCGCCACCAGGCACAATCTCCACATCGTAGTCCACGGACGCAGCATTAGCGTCATTTCCTCTCATAAAACAAAAAGAGGTTATGATCAACG
>CADCPD010000237.1 GCA_902803265.1 uncultured bacterium
GGAAATAGTGAACTTCTTAAACGGGCAAGAAACAGGCGAACCCATACAAGTTGTTTCGCTGTCGGAAGATGAAAGTGTAAGCAAGAGCGTTGATACATTCAATAATTACTGTCGTGGAGCAAATAAGCAATTAAGGGATGTGACAAGTGGAGAATGGACACATTCAACCGGGACAGGCTACAAGGCTGTGCAGATGAAAAGTGGGGATGTGCCATTCAGGATAGTTGTTCCAACACCTCTTAATACATATATTGTTTATCAGAGATCGACACTTGAACCCATGCTTGCCGTTCAAATCTTGAAAGATAAGGACGGAAATGAGTATAAGTTGTGCTATTCCGATACACATGAGTATAGGATAGTAAATAGCCAATTAGCGTGGGTATTAGACCACAATGGTATGGAAGTTGTGGAAAAAGTACACGCCTTTGGTGGTATCCCAATAGTTGAATATCCCAATAATCAGGACAGGATATCTGATATATGCCTTGTAATCACAATGTTGGACGCATTAAATGAGATACAGGCGAATAGGGCAGATAGTATAGGTCAGTTTGTGCAATCGTGGATGAAGTTTATAAACTGCGAGGTTGACCCTAAAACCTTTGAGCAAATGAAACTTCAAGGTGCTTTGGTGGTGAAGTCAAATAACGGCGAGAATAAAGCAGATGTTGATATTTTGACACAAGAACTTAACCAAAGTGAAAGTCAAGTAGCAAAAGATGACCTTTTTGACAATATACTCCGTATTCTTTCCATTCCATCAGATCAGGGAAATACTGGTGGAGATACGCAAGGTGCTGTAGAACTTCGGAATAATTGGAGCAAAGCCAAACAGAACGCTAAATTAAGGGATGCTTATATAAAAGAAAGCGAAAAGCGTTTAGACAAAATTATTCTTCATGTTCTTAATCAGGCAACAAAAAACAGTTGTCCATTGGGAATACTTGATTATGATGTTCAAGTCAATAGAAATCCTACGGACAATTTACAGGTAAGGGCGCAGGTATTGCAGATGTTACTTGCAAGTGGTGTACATCCTAAACTTGCCACAGAGCGTAGCGGTCTGTGGGGTGATAGTGAAAAAGCCTATTTACAGTCAAAGCCATATTATGATGTGAAGTATAAGACAGAAGATACTGTAGCGAAACAATCGGATGTACCTGAAAAAGAGGTAGAAGATGATAACGATAAACAAGTCAACGAGAATAGATAAGCATAATGTATATGCAGAATGTACAGCATCGACAGTAGCAGATTTAGAGGATTTCCCTGAATTTGCAAGAACACATGAATTGCAACATGGTTCAAATATACTGTGTCAGGAGGACGGGGAAGTATATTCAATGCTTCCTGATTATACATTAAAACAACTATGAGAAAGATAATACCGATAGATAGGTACTTTGAAGAAATGAATCTGCCGGAAGAAGAAAAGCGGCGTAGAGAGAATTTAGCGATAGAACTTGAAATGTTGTTCTACTTGCTTTTTACGGAGATATCGGCAGAAAAGGTACTTCATAGTGACCGTTCCGAAATAAACACCGAATACTATAAGGAAATGGCATATAGACGGTATTGTGAGGAGACAGAGGTATATATCATTCTTTTGGCGGCATTGTTAGGCAGACAGACAATTACGGACGAGTTAAAGGAAAGCATCAAGAGCCGCATATCAGATATAGTTGATACCACGGTAAAATTTGACGATGAATACTACACCTCAAAAGACAGGGCAACATTGTTAGGGTGTAACGAAGCTAATTATGTTGGGAATGATACTCAACAAGATATAGCAGAAAAACAAGGTTATACACGAAAACAATGGGAAACAATGGGGGATGAAAAGGTAAGATTTACACACTCCGAGGTTGACGGTGTAGTGATAGGGATAAACGAGTATTTCAAAGTCGGACGGGCTGAAATGCTTTACCCTATGGATATGTCAAGAAATGCACCGCCGGAAGAAACGGTTGGATGCAGATGTACCTGTAACTATTTAAGATAATTATATAGAAAACATGGCAAGTATAGGGTAGCTCCCGAAAAGTGATAATCGCTAATCACCTTACTTGCCTTTTTTATTTAGCGAGTTTACGAAAGCGAGGTAAACGATATGCCAAAACAGTACAATCTCACAGAAGGAAGATTTGGAAAATTAACTGTAACTGGGTTGCGTGGGAAAGACAAATCAGGGAATTTGACTTGGGATTGTATTTGCGATTGTGGAAGAAAAATTATTACAACATCACATATGCTTGTGTCAGGCATAGTAGTTGATTGTGGTTGCGATAAAACACAAAAAGGAAGAAAAAAATACAATAAAAAGAGTAATGAATATGTAATAATCAATGGAATTGCATATGTAAAAATGATGACTTCTGACGAGGTGATGTTATGTGATGCAGATGATTGGGAACAATGGAAACAATACCATTGGAATGTAAATAATAAAGATGGATATGTCCGAGCATTTGTTGATGGGAAAACAGTAGTATATCATCACCATTTACTTGACACTAAAGACGGATATGTTCGTGACCATATCAATAGAAACAGGCTTGATAATAGAAAGTGCAATTTGAGATATGCAACATCTCATGCAAATTCATTAAACAAAAGCATATCAAAAATAAATACCAGTGGATATTGCGGGGTTTCCTATGAAAAACGAATTGGCAAGTGGAGAGCATATATATTTTTCAATAACAAGATGATACACATTGGATATTATGACAAACAAGAAGATGCAATAAAAGCGAGAAAAGAAGCGGAAACAAAATATCATAAACCAATACTTGAAAAAGAAACACTCCAAATGGGGTGATTTTTTTAATAAGCACCCATGCGTAAAATGGGAACTCACAGAGGGGAAACCTCGTAAAAAAGCGTAGTGAGAGAAAGGACAATTAAATGACAAGAGAGGATTTGAAAGCGATTTTTCCCGAAGCCACAGACGAACAGATCACGAATATGCTGAACAAGCATCATTCGGAACTCAATGAGGAAAAGGAAAAAGCAAAACAATTCAAAGCAGATGCCGACAAGGTAACGGCACTTCAAAAGGAAGTAGAAGCGGCAAAAGCCAAACAGAGCGAAATTGACAAGTTGAAGCAGGAAAAGGCTGATATTCAGAAACAACTGGATACCATCAATGATCAGACCCTTTCAGAGAGTGAGAAAGCCCAAAAGGAAAGGGAAAGATTACAGGCTGAATATGAAAAGCAGATGGCTGAAAGCAACGATAA
>CADCPD010000238.1 GCA_902803265.1 uncultured bacterium
AAGTCAATGAGGGTGTTACCACCAAATATAACTTTATTTACATGTTGATCTGGCATTTTTAATCTCCCTTCCTAAAATTGTCTGTAGAATTAAAAAGGCTCGTCAAGTCACTTTGTACTACCCACGAACCATTTACTTTTTTGTACGCTGTTTGAACTGCAGTCCAAGCACCGTTAATTTTGGCATATAATACTGGACCACCACTCGCCCCAGTAACGACGATAATATGGTCCGCAACAACATTTGTAATATCATAAGCATAGTAAGGAGTTGGTGAATATGGTTCGTTCAACGTAATTGCTACTTTAAACTGAAGTGTATCATTATTTGACGCACTTGCATCGTCCTTACTATACTTTACATAAATATAATGCTCACCAGCAGACATTGTGTAAGTTAAAGTCTTAGCCGATGAAGTATTGTAAGTGCTGGTGTTACACGCCAATTTGTAACTACTGTCACTTATTGTCGCGCCACTACTACCAGCAGCGTAATAATTGTTGTTCAGTGCCACGTCTATATTGCCAAAGACACCAAAGTCGTAACTCTCTTCTGCATAGTTTATGAACGTGAAAGTGATAGTCGCTTCTACTGGTACTACAAAATCTACTCTGCAAACTGCTGCTGATTTATCAACACCTTTATTGTTACTTTGATAATAATTATTACTGTTCAAAGTAAAACCATAGGTACCGACATTAGTTACTTCATAACTTTCTGCTGGATCAGTCCTCTGTACAAACTGACTTGTAACGTCAACACCATTATCTTTTACGGTAATACCGTTTATAGTATCTGATTTTATAGTACTAGTTTCACCAGATATAACTTCATCCGGGTTTGCAGTTACAGTTGCACTTGATGAGTTGTTTACAGTAATCGTATATGTAGTTTCTTGCCACTCATATGTAACTGTAATTGTTGCTCCATACATTCTCATCTGATAAGTTGATGAGGTATTGGACGTACCACGTTTTACATAATATCTTATTCTTGCATCATGAAGTTCAGTAACCGTCCAAGTGCCAACGTTTGAGAATGTTTGCTCAGAAGTTGAGTTTGACAAAGTCAACGCTGAACCCTTTAGGGTGGTACCTGTTGCTAACTGCATCTGCCTAGTAGTAACACGAGAAGAGTTAGTAGTATTTACATATCCCTTTGCCTTTGCCGTGACCGTTTTGATTGTGGCATCATTTGGTATTTTGCTAAGATCGAATTTTAAATATACATACGTCTCAGCACTGGAACCAGTTTTCCAGCTTACTTGGCAATAGCTTGTGGAATCTGAATCAGTGTAGGCATTTCCTATTGGATATGAGGAACTTATACTTGCGTAACTGTAATGTGAAGTATCGTACGAAGTCGGATGAGCCGATATCGTAGTTTCTCTAGTTATTGTTCCCATTTTATGCCACCTTCAAATAAATATCACCGTTCGAACCTAATGATGAGCTAGGTGTAGACGATCCAGTGTAATAAGTTATGAAAGACAGATTTCCTGTAACTCCAAATATCTGTACACCAGACTTAATATTGCCAGCAACAAGATCTGCATCACCAGCAATAGTCTGTGTTCCAGTTAAATATGTTCCAGCTGCAATTGTTTGGTTTGTAGTACCTGGAGTTATTGTAGCTGCTGCTTTTGTGGTAAGCTGTTGTGTCTTAGACCCACTAACAGATACTGTTCCTGCTGTTCCGGAGCTTACATATCCCGCACTCACAGTTGGAGTTACATTTTGAGATGCACTTACCGAAGCAGTAATTAAACCACTAGAACTTACAGAAATTGTAGGATTTGCTGTTATACTCGTAGCTGGGGTAGATGCTGATCCACTTGCAACCGACGCCGAAGCTGCTGTTGCATAATAGCCAGCAGGTACAGTTACGGTTGCACCACTAACTGTTAAATCGTCTGAGTCTTTAACGGTAGCTATAGTCTTGCCACCACCACCGTAAAATCCCTGCTCCCAAGTAACTGTTAAATTTCCACCACTAGTACTTGTTGTTATATTTGAG
>CADCPD010000239.1 GCA_902803265.1 uncultured bacterium
GTAATTCAGTTAATTTATTTACAATATCCAAAGAACAACGTAACATTATAGCACCCAACATTGTATCATTATTATTATCTATATACTTTAATAATGCTTCCTTTGGTGTTACATAATTACTTTTTATCTTATTAGGTTTATGTTTTGCAGCCCTTAAAATATTATCATATCTCATTAATCTATGTTGCCCATTAACCTCAACAAGATAATATTTATCATTCATTGTTTTAACTTTATCATTATATTGTTTTCTTATGACTTTTATGTGTCCAAATGTTTTTTCTTCTAATGAATCCATAGTATTATCTCCATTTAAAATTGTATGTATAATTTACTTTAATAATTATATATTTTATTATAGTATAAAATACAATAAATGTCAATATTTATTTTAATATTATTTTAACATTATTTACACTTTATTTTAAAATAATTATTCTCCAATGGCATCAGTTACTTTATTAAGAATTTCAAATAACAATAATCTACCATCAGAATCAAGAGCAAAATACTTATTTGAAAGAATATCTTGTTGTATTTCAAATAAAACATGTTTATAGTATTTTATTTGTTGATTTTGATATAAACAAACATCATGCAACTGTCTTTTTTTATTTATTAGGTTTATATTTTCTTCTATTTGTTCTTTAATACCTTTTTCCGATATTTTGTAATTAAGTTCTTGTATTTCATCATGTGCAAGAGATAGTTCTGTATTATATGTTGCCATTAAACTTTTTAAATGAGTAATTTCATTATTTAGTTGTAATATTTTATTTTCCAAATCTTCTTGCATAAATTAACTTAACTCCTTTCTTAATATATTTCTTAGCTCATTTCTTTCTTCTTCTGATAAATGCTCATTCCATAAGGCATTTATAAACCCTGCCAATGCTTCTTTTCTGTCAGGATTGGAATATTCTACATCCCAATCTCCATAAGGTTCCTCTACTATCTCATTATAGTAACCAATATCTCCTGCGTGATATGACCAAGAAAAATAATGTTTTATAAATTTATTATCTTCTGTAAATTCTGCTGGCATTGTTCTTACTAATTCACATACACCAAAGTTACATTGGAATATTATATTCTCAATGGCAATCTGTTTTTCTGCTGTAAAGTCGAGATAAACTGCCTTATCAGGATTATTACAGTTTGTACAATCTTTTTCTTTTTGTAAATCTAAAGCAATATCACCTGTTGAGTAAGGACAATCCCAATAATAACATTGTTTTTGAGGTTCTATCCCTACTAAACTATATAATTTTTCTATTTCTGTCATTGTTCTAATTTCCTTCCAACAAAACAAATGTTACTTTAAGTTTACAAGTAGACTTTTGAATACGTTTTGGCAAAAAGTTTAATTCTAGCTTACCTGTTTCTTTAATTATTTTATTTAACTTAGTCATAATACTTGGCTTATAAATTCTAGTTTTAGCTTTGTCAGTATAGATACGAATTTCTTTAAGTAAGTTATTCTTTTCAAACAAAACATCATAAAAGCCTACTCTATCTAGTTTTATAGAGTTTATTTTGACTAACTCAGGTGAATGATATTGTATGAACGTTTTAGATGTTTCTTCTGTCATTGTTCTACCCCTGTTGTATTTTAATTTTCATCATTTGTGTAAGTATTTCTTGTTTAACCGTTGAAACTTCTTTTGGGTCTAATATAGACTCATATTTTCTAAACTCTTCATGGAATGCTTTACATTCTTCTGTTGTTTTTAATGTTTTTAATTTCTGTATTATTGGAATTACTATATCTGGGTTCATTTTACTTCCTCCGCTGTTCTTATTTTCTTCCATGTAGTACCATCTGGTAAACTAAATATTTCTTGTCTTGTAGAATATTTAGATATTTTAAAATTATCTATATCCATCATAGTTGTACCAAACCATCCAGTTATTACACCAGCACAAAATGCTGTTAAAAATATTGCTACTGCTATCCAACCTTTTGATTCTTCCATACTAACAACCTCCTATTAAATATGCAATTATAAATAAAATACTTGGAATTATTATTGTACATAAAAAACATTTATCTTTTAACTTTTCATAAAAAATAGATTTATTATGATCTGTATAGAAATATTTATTTTCTTGATTAATAAAATAATTAAACATATATAATCCTACTATAGCACTTACAAAAGACAAAAGAATTAAAA
>CADCPD010000240.1 GCA_902803265.1 uncultured bacterium
CGACAACTGGGACGGCATCAACGCCTTCACGATGTCGCCGAAGATCTGCGGGAAGCGGTTCTACGACTTGACCGTCGCGGAGCTTCAGGCGCTCGTGCAGAAGTGCGAGATGATTGCCCGGGCCGGAGGCCTGCGCACCCGCCCACGCGAGGAGGAGACGGCACCTGAATCCCCGACGGTCTTCGACCAGCCCGGCGTGGTCGTGCGTCTCCGTCCCACTGACGTCGCAAGCTGAACAAATACCATTCAAACACCAAGAGAATATGTCACGCAGAATGAAATCCGGGGAGGATACCCTCCTCAAAGACAAGGACGGCAAGGCCATCCTCGTCCACTCCTATGTGGCCGACGCCAGCGGCGCCCGCTACTACGTCAACGCCTACTGCCAGGCCGTCCCCACCGGGGAAGGCGTCGCGGTGGAGTTGAAGAATCTCATCCGGGACTCCGAGGTGAGGGTGCTGTCGGCTGCGGAGGTGCTGCAGCTCCAGGCCGAGAAAGATGCGGCCGCGCCGAAGCCTGCACCGCGCAAGATACGCACCAGGAAGCCCGCGAAAGATGCGGCCGCACCCACGGAGCCCGCTCCCGCTGCAGAGCCGCAGGACAGCCCGGAACCTCCGAAAGAGGAGGTTTCCAGCGCTGATACGCAGGCCGAGCTGGCGATGGTGATGAAGCTGATCCCCGACCAGCTGCTCGCGGAGGAGCTGCGCAGCCGCGGCTGGCACGTGGTCGCAGTCAAGCCCGCAC
Organism: uncultured bacterium; assembly: GCA_902803265.1. GTDB lineage: Bacteria > Cyanobacteriota > Vampirovibrionia > Gastranaerophilales > Gastranaerophilaceae > UBA791. The sequence continues at coordinate 745 of CADCPD010000240.1, forward strand.
TGGTAAACCTGTAGTTTAAGCGATGGAGAATCTCTGGACGTTCCTGGCCGTGCTTGGGGTTGCCGTCATCCTGGCGGCCATAGTCGTTATGGCCGGCGTTTTCGAGGGAATCATGGCGGCACTGGACGACATTTTTGGCAAGGTGGGAGAAAAGGAGGACTAATGGCTATGGCAAAGTATTTCTACTGCGACTATATCACGACGGTCATCGGCGCCCGCGGCTATCTGCTCGAGAGGAAGCTGGTGCCCTTCGTGAAGAAGCTGCTCTACCACAAGATCGTCGCAGAAGACGACATCGAGAACCTGGTGGAGATCATCCGCTCGGAGCAGTCCCTGATCCGTCGGGAGTTCCCGCGCCTGCGCTCGCTGGACATCTTCTCGGCGGATTCCAATCTGCCGGACTACGACCATAAGTTCATCCACTTCGGCGACTGCCACGCCAGGCTGCAGCCGGTGCTGGGGTATGCCGGCATGGATGTCGAGATCGTGTCTGATTTCTCAATCCGTCCGCACGTATGAAACTCGTCCCGAAACTTGAAACTCCCGACCGCCAGGAGGTGGTGGCGAAGAAGCAGCTGCAGTACCGGCTGATCGGGTCGCTTCGGCGCATCGCCGGGCTGAACCTCTACGAGTACGACCTGACGACGGGCGAGCTGAAGAAGGCGGACGTGGCCCGCACGGTGGAGATCGGCGTGGACCTGCAGCCGGTCTACCACAACAAGACCGTCCAGCACGAGCTCTGCCTGTACGTCCAGGCGCTCAATGAGGAGAACGCGATGAAGCACGTCCGGAAGCATCTCCGCGCCTGTGGTTACAACTTGAACAATATCATCAAAAGCAAATAGAAATGGAAGAACAGAAAGTGCATCAGGTCGCAATGACCGCAGATGAGCTGGCGGAGTACCAGGCCTTCAAACAGGAGCAGGCACGCCGCCAGGCTGAGGAGCGCATCCAGGCGCTCCGTGACAATTACGCCAATATGGCGGAGGCCTTCATCGAGCGCTCGATGAAGAAGCTGGAGCCGCTCTCCGGCAAGATCCGCGCGATGAAGTCGGAGGTGCTGGAGGAGGCGTCGAGCCTGCAGGCACTGAAGGCAGAGCTGCTGGAGATCGACGGGAAGCAGATGCCGAAGTCGCACACCTTCACCAACAAGAAGGGCACCAAGCGCGTGACCATCGGCGTCTACGAGACCGACGCCTATGACGACACCGTCGAGGAGGGCATCGCCATCGTCAAGGAGTACATCGAGAGCCTCGCTTCTGACACGAAGAGCCAGCAGCTGGTGAAGATGGTGCTGAACCTGCTGCAGCGCACGCAGAACGGAGCGCTGAAGGCCTCCCGCGTGGTGCGCCTGCACAAGCTCGCGGACGAATCCGGTGACCCGCGGTTCCTGGAGGGTGTGAAGATCATCGAGAACGCCTACAAGCCCGCGATCAGCCGCACCTACATCCGCATCGAGAAGCGCGAGATCGACGAGAACGGGGGCATCGTGCACGACTGGGAGGCGCTCCCGCTCGGAATGACGGAATCCTAAAAACGAACAGGCATGAAAAGACAGCGAGACCAACGGCTCATCGAAAAGCGCAACGCGAAGATCGCGGCCAGGTATTACTACTGGACCGAGGTGCAGCGTCTGCGCAGCGATGACGCCATCCACCAACTCAGCGAGGAGGAGTTCTTCCTCAGCGAGGCGACGATCCTGCAGATCCTCCGCCGGGCCCAGCGCTGCGGCGAGGAGGAGATCCGGAAGCTGGTGCACCTGAAGGGCCCGATGGCGAAACCGCCGAAGATCACCGCCGACATGGTCGCGCTGATGCCGGACAGAATTCCGACGAAGTAAGAAACAACGGCGCGGTGTCAGATGCAACGCCCGGCCCGTTACCGACTAGTGATTCTGTGGTTCGGTGAAACTTCATTCGACGGGTGCGAGGAGGTGGCGGTTCGAGTCCGCCCGCCCATAATAGAGGAGCCCAGGCGATGTGCCTGGGCTCCTTCTTTTACTGCTCGCCGAAGAGCTTCACAGTGATCTTCGGGCTGGCCTCGACGGGCTCCGTCTCGGGCTCCATGAGCTCCGTCACCACGCAGGTGTAGGTCTGCTCGTAGACCTTGATCCCGTGGTCCCAGGTGTAGAACCGGCTGCCGGTCCGGATGAG
>CADCPD010000241.1 GCA_902803265.1 uncultured bacterium
AATAATCATCAGCCTCGTAATCATATGTACCTACTTTTGTGTAAGCAGATTTCATATCTGTTCCAAATTTATATTCCTGTGCAACTCTTAAATAAAATGGCAAAGTTCCATCTTTTACTTGCTGTAAATAATGAATACCTTCATGAGTAGGAGCTGTAAGCATTCTTTCTTCCTCAGGATTGGAAACATTATTTCTACCTATAGAAACACCTACAACATCTAACAAGCCGCCACGTCTATTAACAGAACCATAAGGTCCTATAATAAGGTTATGCTCCTTTGCATAATTCGCTTCAATTTCCTTTTGAAAATTACTTTTAGGAACTGCATAGCCAAGTAGGCCTATCTTTACAGTAGACGATATAACACCGCCCAAAACACCATACCCTGCTCCAGAAATCGCAGCTTCATTGTTCCAAGATCCAGTACGTAATACTTCACCTAAGCCTCCACCAACATAACCAAGAACACCTCCTCTTGCCGCAGAATATGCAGTTTCCGAAAAAATATTGACCATAGATCCACCAGGAACAGCTTGATAGCCCGGAATCACACCACCAAGGAAACCGCCTAACGCTGCACCACCAAAGCCACTCCAAGAATAGCCTCCGTCATTCATCCATCCTGTAGCAGCATATTGGAGAGAGCTCTCTACTGTACTCCAGAACATATTGTTAAAAATTGCATAACTATAGGAAGCTGCATTTGCGGTTTCGGCACCAGCACTAGCAATCATAGCGCCCCCTTCAGCAGCCACCGATGTCGTTCCAGAAATACTACTAGCCACAGCAGCAACGCCTCCACTAATTGCTCCAGATATAGCCCCAACCGCAGCTCCTTTTAAAGTTCCTTGAGCCATGGCTCTACCACAACTAACTTCACTTGCACCGCTACAATTAACGGCAGACACAGAGGCTCCTATCGCAGCACCTACGGCAGCACCTATCGCTATCGCCGCTGTCAAACTTTCTCCGTTCGGGTCAATGTAGTTTAGCGGGTCACCACCGTAAGTATAGGGGTTCGCAAACTGTCCTGCAGGGTCCGGCGTAAGCCATAGTCCAAAGAGCGGGTCATAGAATCGTGCACCGAAGTAATACTTGTTTATGTAGGAATCAAATTCCTTGGCCTGCCAGCGTCTTGAATCTTCAGCATCGTCATGAGCCAAGTCAATTAGTGTCCCGTATGGGTAATAGGCGTATGCGCTCTGGACTCCAGATGTATTTGCATAGCCCCTTATATTGCCCTGAGCATCTGTCACAGGGAAATACGCTGCGCCATCTTTGCGGTAGCCGCCAGCAATCAAATCCTCCCGTACAAGAGTATAATCCCCACTTCCATCCTTGCGGTAAACGCCCACCCCGCTCAGGTTCGCCTCTCCGTAACCAGAACTTCCGTCACTGTAGTCAAAATACACACGTTGTCCATTTTCGTCATAGGCCATACGGATTCGAGCCAATTCTAAAGACTCGAAATCATCCAAATTATTCTGCGAAATTCCAGACGGGACTTCAGGATACAACCGAACATTCTCCGGCAACGCCCTGGCATCCAGTTCGTAGGCGGCACGAGCATAACGGTCTAGCCACACATTTCCTGAAGCGTCGTAAGAATAATACTCATACGGGGTATAGCTTCTACCCGAAATTGTCATACCATAAGGTCGATAATACCCTTGATGGCTCTGAGAACCATAGTAATACCCTACAGCCTGAGATCCCTCGTGTTTGACAGTCAATCGTCCAAGTTCGTCGTAACTATAACTTGCATTTCTAGTTCCGGACATTTCCGTCAGACGGCCCAGATAGTCATAGGTATAGCCAGCATTTTCTACAACTCGGCCTACAGTTCCCGCATCAGCCCACACTCTTGCCACGGTTGACTGTCGCACAGACAAGGGATTTTCATACGATATGTTTTCAGAATAAAGCTCCGTAGAGCCGTTCCTATAGTCTAGTACAACGGGTCTTCCGTATACATCGCGCCGAACAGTTTTTGCAAACACCTCAGTCCCCGCGTCGTAATAATGTTTGGATACAACATTCCCATTTGCACTGTACGTATAACTAGCCAACATGGAATTGCCTTCGCGTGTTTCAACGAGACGACCCTTGTAGTCGTAAGTTCTAGTCCTTGTTGACTTTTGCGTCCAACCGCTTCCATTCCATTCCGAATAGGTAGAAGAAGCCAGTTCGTCGGACAAGTTATAGACATAGGACAATTGTACCGCAGGGACATCATCAAACAGATAGACAACCCACTGTCTTGACATACGCCCAATGCGGTCATAGGACTTCATTTTTATGGACACCGGATTGCCATCGCTGTCATAGGCAATGATAGCCCCGACATCATAATCGCGAATTCCGTCCATCTGAGACAGAATGTTTCCAAGCAGCGAACTGTTCAGATTTACCCCGTATAGGGTCAATGTATCGGATGTCGGCTTTCCGTAAACTGTGCGGGCTATGGGAGTAAGAGCTGCGGAAGCAATCGCCGCATTTGGGGCGGCAAAGTCATGACCGCCATGTACTTCGCCGATTGCGACAACACGCCCTTCGCCGTCATATACATTCGCCATAAAATAGTTGTTTCCCAAAGCCTTCTGGCGAGCGCATCTCGTAAACCTTAAATTTCCCAGGGAATCATAGGCATATTCCACCAAGCCACGGTCATTGGATTTTTTCGAGAGCAGGCGACCCATGGCATCATAGCCCATCGTATCCGCAAACGCAGGGTAATCCCTAAGATAAGATCGAATCAACCTGTCATAGCCATCATACTCGTTCATGACAACAAGTTCATTCTCGCCATCGTATGTCCATGTCGATACAGTCCTGTTTTTCTCATCCGTTACACTTTGCGTATAACGCCCTTCAGCATCGCGAGATATCGTCAAATGCTTTCCGCCAGGGTTCTTGATTCTTTTCCTGAAATTATCCGATATATTGTCTTCGTTCAAATAATCCAAATAGAGAAAGTCCGTCGCAACAGAAGCGGGCAAACCGTAGGCTTCCTGGACTTGCTGCTGATATTCAAAAGAACGCCTCGCTATCCCTGCATTCCTTCCGTAGGAACCGGAAGTATTTCCATATCTCGGTTCGAATTCCGTGAAGGCATTACTCTCCGCATTCGGTTTGTCTGTAGAATCGGTTCCGTCGTAATAATTATTCGCCGCGGTCACACAGGCTTCGCAAGCCATATCCATATACCCGAATGCAGTCGTATCACGCACAAACGACATCGGCTCATATTTTGTTTTTCCGAGAGCGTCACTATATACGGCTGCCACAATATACTTTCCGTCAGCAAGAGAATCCTGCTTCTGCACAGTCGAACCGAAGGCGTCCTTGAAAAATGCCGATGTAAACTTTCTTGCATTTGGCTGGTCGACGGGATCAAGATAGGAATCGGTTTTCACCATTTCCGGTACGACATCGAGCGTCCTCGCCTCACAGGGAGCAAATTCAACGACTACATTCACATTTTCATGCATGGCCGTAATGTCAAAGTCAATCTTTGAATACGGTCTGTTTCCATAGACCCTAAAAAGTTTTACATATTCATTTGCGGCCCTCATTGCATTAAAAGACGGATTTATGGGAGGCATTTTCGAAATAATTTCTCCATTGAGAACAACAACTTTTCCATTCACCGTAATCCGTTCTATCGTCGAACCGGCCTTGCCTATTATTGAAGCGGAAGCCTTTTCACCTTCGTACAGGCTAAACGGAGAAGTACCCGACGGGGAGTTCATCGATACGCGACCACTTCCCGTAATCGAAAAAGTCAACTGATATGGTTTAGGTGGCAGAAACTGGATTGACGGGAGTTGCTTTAGATTGTATACAATCCGGCCTATTCTAAATGTCATATTCTGGTTTTGTGGGTAAGCCAGCTGGAATTTGAAACCTGGAGCCGGCCTAGTCACATAAGATGACGTATAGAAAGGGCCGCCCCACTGATAAGTGTAATCTTCGGGACTAAATACCCCCATCGTCTGATTCTTCTTCATGGACGGATAATGCGCATCTGCAGTTCCTTGAAACTCATTGAAATACCAAATGCAAAGACTATCGTCGACATTGACCGGGTTAAGCATTTTGACTTCGATGTTACGGATTCCCCCAACTACAGGATGTTCTCTAGAATAATCATAAGCAAGAAGACCCCCAGCTTGCGAAAATGTTCCCATATTCACTAGAAGGCCAGTCCCAATGCCATTTGGTTCAGTAATAGAAACCCCGGCCCCGTTAAATGATTTCGCTATCCATCCAGGTCTCAAACCATTCGGCCCATAGACATCCATTCTGGTCACTTGTTTCTTCTTCGGACGTGTTTTTACAGTTCCGTTATACAAGACCGGACGCATCCAATTAAGCAATTCCGGTTTGGCGTGAGCAACATCGTTTTGCCAAAGCTGTACCTGAATTTCACCGTCTATAAAGAAAGACGACTGGACAGAATAAGATTTTCCCCTATACAGAAATGGTCCCATTTCTACAATGGTAAGATAATTCGAATTCGCATCGACGATAGACCTCCATCTAAAAGTGTTTCCCATATTGACATCAGCAGAAATAGGCTGTAGATAGGGTTCGATGTCCTTATCAAGACCATTAGTCAGATTTCCGAAAGAAATGCGGCCATCAGCAAAAATGGTAAGATTTGAATATGTTCGCGACATATATGTAAATTGATTTGCTTCGGGAAGACTGAGAACAGTCCCGTTCACCGAAAAAGGCACAACTTCCGCGTCTGACATATCTATCCAGCTGGGAAGCGCCCTATGAATCTTGCCATCGCTATATCGCTGGGCAATGACATCGGCAAAGGAAAATCCGACAATCAGGAATAGAAGAATTAGTATCTTTTTCATTTTTTCACTCCTATTCAATTACGGCATCCGCCTGTACGTATAGATTGTTAGCCCAAATCAATCCTTCCCACCTAGATTGAGTAGCAAGGCTCACGGATGCGAACGGAGCGACAAGAATGGACGCAAAATCAGAATAGACTCCGAAATACATCAAGTCAGTTGTATTCGTATAAAGGAATACATTTTCT
>CADCPD010000242.1 GCA_902803265.1 uncultured bacterium
TATGAAAGTAGAAAATAAAAACTTAATTATTACAGATCCTTGTTATATTGCAAAGGATGAGGATTGGGGTTCAGATTTTGATTGGGAGTATAACGAAATAAAAGTTCCTGGTTTTTCTGATTTTCTTTGGATTCCCTCTGGTTGGGGAGATGGTAGTCCGCAGGTTAACGAGATAGATCGTGATGTGGATTTAGACGAGTATGTAGACAGTCTTACATCTGCTAGAGACCGTGGTGATGAAGAAGAGGAACAGGAATTATTAAGTATAGTAAATAATATTGGAGAGTTTGGAATTGATTCTGGTTGTATGGGTGTATTCGATTATGATGAAGCCATTAATTATAATCCAGACTTCTTAAATGATCTACCCGATAATTGCTATTGTATTATTGAGGATTTTTCTGGAACGGTCGACTATATTACAGACCTTCTAGGTTATAATCATATCGTACTAGACCCAACAGATAAAGAAGAACCAATAATTATAACTGACTAAATGAAACTCGAAATTATAAATACATCAGGCTATCCAAATCCCAGCTACGCAAAGAAATGGGATTCTGGGATGGACATTAGAACTTGTATCAAAGAACCAATAACCCTAGGACCATTGGAAAGATATCTATTTCCAACCGGCATAAGAATCGACGTTCCAGAAGGTTTCGAAATACAAGTACGTCCAAGATCAGGCCTCGCATTAAAAAGCGGAATTACTGTGCTAAATACGCCTGGAACTGTGGACGGTCAATATACTGGAGAGATTGGAGTTATTCTTATCAATCTTTCAAATACACCCGTCACAATAAATCCAGGCGACAGAATTGCACAGTTGGTATTCGCTAAGGTAATACAGTGCGAGGGTTTTGTGGACGTAGAAGAATTCGAAAAGAAAGAACGTCGAGGAGATAGCGGTTATGGATCGACGGGTTTACAATAATACGATTCAAAGACTAAAAACAATGAAAGGGAGATCTAGGTTGGAGGTAAAAAATGAATTAACCGAATCCCTCCTTGACCTAGAATTTCCAAAAGTAAGTTTCTTGGAATCACACCTCCTTGATACCCCTTATGGACATTGGGAAGAGTACTATATATTCGTTAGGCTACATAAAGTGGAAGCTCCAGAATATATGAAGTATCTAATGTTCCAGATTGATAAGATTATTACTATTCTTACCGATAATGGGATCTTGGACAGTGGAATACAAGAATTTGAGTGTGACGATTATACTTATAATATATTAATTTACGCAATTAATAATGGAGAAGAAACTGAAAAGTGCAAAGAAACCGAGTATGAAGAACTATTCGGAGAATGTTATTAAAGAGGAAGTTATAGTAGAGACAAAGATACACGGATTTCATGATTCTATGGAAGTAGCAAGAGCAATAATGGGTTCTATTCATGAAAACTTATTGAGAGGTGACCTTATTTTTGCTTATAGATCAGGAACCGGTAAATCTACATTGAGCCAGATCGTTGTAGTAAATGACTTAGCTGATAGAGGCGGTCGTTTGTGTCCTACTGATTTGTATTCGGTTAGTATTATTACAGCTGGATATTCTGCTTATATTCCTCACATGCCTATCGATTATCTTGAGGAGGTTGTGAAGGAGTTGGAGGATGGAAAAGCTGAAAAGAAAGTTATAGAGAGTTTTAAGAATATTATAGAGAATAGAAGAATTAATAAGACGGAGGTATAATATGAGACTTATTTCAATTGATCTTGGATATAGCAATGTAAAGGTATGTTATTATAATGAAGATGGAGCGCTACAGTTCGATAAATACATCAGTTCTGTAGCGAAAGTGGATAACCCGATGGAGATTGATAATGATGTAATGTTTAATCTCCCCGGTTCAACAGATACTTATGTTATGGGTGCTGCTTCTCTTAAACTGGGAAGAAGTTATCTCATTGATCTAAAAGATTATGAAAGTCTAAAGAGTGTATACCCCGTTTGGATTTCTTATATCTTAGCAAAATATGGTGGTGTTGATAATTTTGATCATGTTATCATAGGTTTGTCACTAGCATTCTCAGATAAAGCAGAGGATCTATTGGCACATCTTTATGATTCCCTCATGATTCAAAAAGACAATTATTTCTATGTCTTACCGCAGGCATTATCATGTAAACTAGGATATAGCTTGAAGGGACTTGATATAACAGATACAAAAACAGGAGCAACTGGTTCTACCGAGTTGCAAAACTATATTATTCTAGATGGTGGATTTTATACTTTAGATTGGGCTACAGTCATTGGCTCTAAAGCTTCGGCTGGCGCTGCAATTGGTATAAAAGATAGTGGAGTTATTCAGATCGTTTATAATATTATCGATTATCTATTCAAGAATTATCAAATGAGGATCTCCCTAAAAGAAGGA
>CADCPD010000243.1 GCA_902803265.1 uncultured bacterium
CTTGCCCCTCGTATCTCGTATATGCTGTGAGGTATGTCAGGGTCCTGTATGTATGCCTGATAAGCAGCATCGTAGAGTATCAGTGCATCGTTTTTCAGTGCGTAGTTTACCCACTTGCGCAGTTCCTGCTTCGTGATGACGGTGCCCGTGGGGTTGTTGGGGTAACAGAGGTATATGACGTCGATATGTTGGTCGGTAGGTATCTTGGGTACAAATCCGTTTTCTGCCGTGCACGGCATGTACCTTACGTTGGTCCACCGTCCGTCCTCAAAGGTACCGCACCGTCCTATCATCACGTTGGAGTCGATATACACGGGGTATATAGGGTCGGTGACGCCTATGAAGTTATCCCAATGGAGTATCTCCTGGAAGTTTCCCGTATCGCTCTTGGCACCATCGTTGATAAAGACCTCACTGACATCAAGGTGTATGCCTCGTGGCAGAAAGTCATTCTTGAGTATCGCCTCGCGCAGAAACTCGTAACCCTGTTCGGGGCCATATCCACGGAAGGTATCCTCATGCGCCATCTCGTCGGTGGCACGGTGCATAGCCTCGATGACGGCAGGGCACAGCGGGCGTGTCACGTCGCCTATGCCGAGCGATATCACCTCAGCTTTTGGATGGGTCAGCTTATAGGCATTGACCCTCTTTGCTATGTCGGCAAACAAGTAGTTGTTTTGCAGGTTGAGATAATGTATGTTTACTAAAGCCATGTTCTGTTAGTATATAGTTAAATTTCTATTTCTCCGTCAAAGACGAAGTCGGCAGGTCCTGTCATGAGCACGTGGTCATCGGAGGAGCGCCACTCTATGTCGAGCGTGCCGCCGTCCATCACTATCTGCGAGCGTCGTCCTGTCCTGCCCGTAGTACATGCTGCTACGGCGGTAGCACATGCTCCTGTGCCGCATGCCATCGTTATTCCGCTGCCGCGTTCCCATACGCGCAACCGCAGGGTGCCGTCGGTCTCTATGCAGGCAAACTCTATATTGCATCGCTCAGGGAAAGCCTCATGACGCTCCAGCACACTGCCCAGGGTCTCCACCTCATTGACATCGTCGGTGAATATGACATAGTGTGGATTACCCATGGAGACGAAAAGAGCAGACTCACCCCCCCCCCTCTCTATGAGAGAGGGAGCTTTTGAGGGTATGAACTGTCTGGGGTCAGCCAGCGAGGGTTTTCCCATATCCACTGTTACGTCACTTACCACTCCGCTCTCTATGTGCAGGTCGAGCATCTTGATGCCCGATGATGTGGCGAGCCTTATGGTGGTCTTGTCCGTCAATCCGCGTTCGTACACGTAGCGCCCTATACAACGACTGGCATTGCCACACATCATCGCCTCGGAGCCGTCAGCATTGAATATGCGCATGGAGAAGTCTGCCGTAGTGCCTACCTTGCCGTCGCCTATCAGTACCAGTCCGTCGCTGCCTATGCCCTTGTGTCGGTCGCTCAGGCGTATGGCGAGTGCGGCAGGGTTGTCTATATGTTGCTGCATGGTATTGACATATATATAGTCATTGCCACAGCCATGCATCTTTGTGAAAGAAAGTTTATGCATCTTTTCTTTTATAGTGACTATAGTATCTATAGTTCCAATAGTGTTATTTATGCAGATAATTATGCACTTTGTGTGCCGTCTGTTTGCCCGATGCCATGGCACGTACCACGAGTGAAGCGCCGTTCTGGGCATCACCACATACAAATACGTTGTCAGGGTATTGAGGGTGCTCGGGTTTGAGGAAACCCATGGCGAGAAGTACAAGCTCAGCCTTGATGACCTCTGGCTCACCCTTTGGCACCATCAGCGGTCTGCCGCCCTCTGGGTTAGGTTTCCATTCTATCTCCTGCACCTTGACGCCTGTCAGTCTGCCGTTTTCGCCAAGAAACTCCAGTGTGTTGATGTTCCATCGGCGTGTGCATCCCTCCTCGTGGCTTGAAGTGGTCTTGAGAGTGCGTGGGAAGTTGGGCCATGGATTCTTGGGGTCCACCGGTCCTTCCACGGGGCGAGGCATGATCTCTATCTGTGTCACGCTCTTGCATCCCTGACGGTGTGCC
>CADCPD010000244.1 GCA_902803265.1 uncultured bacterium
AACTGACATAGGAGCTACTACTGCAGATGGTGGTTTATATGCTGAATTTCATTCTACTACTTGGGGCGGCCAAATAGCTCAGGATTATAGAGATGGCGATTTGTTTGTAAGAGGTAAAAATAATGGCACATTACAACAATGGAAAAAGATATTGTGTTATGAAGATGCTGCTGGATTTATATATACACCAGTGACAAGTTTTAAATTTGAACCTCAACAAAGAAAAATAATTACTGTAAAAAGTACATCTTCATGGGATGCACAAGTATATTCAAGACATGGATATACAGATAATGTTTATGTAACATTTAAACCAGCTCAAACCAATATGGCGATAATGATAGGATTAGATTCAAATCCTGCACAAGATGCAAATTATACAAATATTGATTATTGCTGGTATGTACAAAATAGTGGATCTGCTGGTATTTATGAGAGTGGATCAAGTATTGGTTCATATGGTACATATGCTGTTGGAGATGAATTTAGAATAGAGTATTCAGGTGGTAAAGTAAGATATTATATGAATGGTGCTTTAAAAAGAGAAGTTGCTAGAGCATATAATAAATCTACAAAGCTATATATGGATTCATCAATGCATGGTGCATCAAGTACATTATATGATGTTGACTTTGGTCAATTTGCATATAATGCTACATCAGTAAATGGATTAACTTTATCTTTAGTTACTTAAATATTTATATTATATAGAGAGTAGTTCTTTAACTACTCTCTATCATATTTATATATTTTCACTTATTATTAATACTGAATAAGAAAGGAGAATATATAAATATGAGTATTCAAAATTCTACTACTTATGATTATATATTAACTAGAGGAAATAGTACTAATTTTGCTAGTCTTCCTGCTGTTGATGGTAAAATTAGATTTGTAATCGATAAGGAAGAATTATATGTAGACTATGGTAATAAGCATATAAGAGTTTCTGATATAGTTATTGATTATACTGAGCAACAAATTAGAGCGCTTACTAATTTCTCTAATAGTAAGATTTATATAGCATCTGATAATAAGAAGATGCTTATGTATAATGATATTTTAGGTGCTTGGGAAGATATTATGACCAAGCATACTCATCCACTCAGTCAAATTACTGATGCTGGTACTGCAGCTGCTTATAATGTTCCTGAATCTGGAGATGCTGGTAATAACCAAGTAGTATTAGGTTCTGATACAAGACTTATAAAAGAAATAGTAAATGGTTATTATAAGGCTATAACTGATAAGTTCTATAAAGAACCTACTTATATAACTGAAATTCCGGGGGAAGCTAATAAGATATATATTGATTTTAATTATAATAGAATCTATAGATGGACAGGAACAGGATTTATTCCTCTTTCAGCTACATCTGATCTTGAATTAGGAACTTCTCATGATAATGCTTATTATGGTGATTATGGTAATATAGCTTATGAGCACGCTACAGAAAATGCTAGATATACTACATCTACAGCTGTAGGATTATATAAAGTAGGATCTACAGAAGAAGGACATATCTCTGGATTAACAGCTATTGAAAAAGCTGATATAACTGCTTTAGGAATCCCTGCTCAAGATACTACATATGATGTAGCAACACAATCTGTAGATGGTCTTATGTCTGCAGAAGATAAAGAAAAGTTAGATAATATTAATATTGTATCAGCTAATATTGATGCTACTAATCATGTATTACATCTTAATGGTGATGATTTAATCGGTCTTGAAGGAAAAGTAGATAAGGCATCTGTTGGAGCTGCTAATGGAGTAGCAAGTCTTGATGAAAATGGTAAAGTTCCTTCATCACAATTACCTGGTAGTATATCAGGAACATTAGCTGGATTAGATGATGTAAATATTGTTACTCCTACTGATGGACAAGTATTAACATATGATGTATCTAATTCTGTATGGATTAATAGTGATGCTACAGGAGGTTCTGGTGGACATACTATAGAAGATTCTACAGGAACTGATATGACTCAAAGAACTAATTTACAGTTTATAGATGCTAATGTAATTGATGATTCTACTAATGATAGAACTAAAATAGAAAATATTCAAGTAATTAGTGATGAAGATGATCTTGATGATGCTCCAGATGGAATATATATTGGAAGTTATGATGAATCTAGTTCTATATTAAGTGCTTCTATAGTATCTTATGATAATACTACTAGTGAATTATTATCTACAAATGTACAATCTGCAATAGATGAAGTAACAACTAAAGTTGATGCATTATCATCAGCATATCATCATGCTGGTACAAAAACCTGTGCAGAATTAGTAAGTAGTTTATTAGTATCAACTAATGAAGGTAATGTATATAATATTACTGATAGTGGAGAAACTACAAGTGACTTCATAGAAGGATCTGGTAAAATAATTAATATAGGTGATAATGTAGGTATAGCTAAAGTAAGTAATGGAGTAT
>CADCPD010000245.1 GCA_902803265.1 uncultured bacterium
AGCTTACAAAGATGTCTACTATTATTACAGTCTACGATAATGCCGAAGAGATATTCCGAGGTAGAATATTAAATGACGAAAGAGATTTCAACAATACAAAGCTAGTTTACTGTGAGGGTGAGCTAGCTTTTTTGTTGGACAGTATAGTTGAACCTTATGAAGGAACCCCGACTGTCCAGGAGTTTTTCACATTTTTGGTGAACAACCATAATGCTAAAGTTGAGGCTAAGAAACAGTTCGAAGTTGGAACAGTAAATGTTCTAGCTACAACTAACATTAATGTTAATTTTACTGATTATGCGTCAACATGGAATGTGTTTAACTCATATTTATTGGATCAGTATGGTGGTTATATAAGGGTAAGAGTTGAAAATGGGCATAGATATTTAGACTATATTGCTAGCTATGGTAATACTAATAGCCAGGTTGTAGCATTTGGTGTAAACATGCTTGATATGACTCAGTACATTTCAGCTGAGGATATTTTCACAACTTTGATCCCTTTAGGTGCAACTTATGCTGTTGAACTAGATGACAATGCAGTTGAAATCGGTCAGATTCTGAAGAAAGAAACTGAACCGGTTAAGAATAAAAACGGTACTGCTAATTTTGTGTTCTCTGTTGAAGTAATTAGAAACAGTAAGAGCAAGGAAAATGGTACAACAAATATTACAGTAAATTACTATGGAAAGACTGTAAACGGAACTGTTTCTTGGAGTGGTAAGGATGGAACCAAGTTATACGCTGATATTCAGTTTGACACGGGTTTACCAGATCCAGAAGACGAAGAAAAGACCGTCAAAGTTGAACAGAAAGTAGCACTAGCTTCTGGTTCACTTAATACTACTGAAAAGAAGTTGGTAACTTGGACTGGTGATGTTGCTACTAAGAACATAGTAGTTACTGGAGAATTCATCAACCAGTACACCGAAAAAGACGATAAGCCAATTTCTAACTCAATGGCTGTCGTTGTTGGGTTACTGGAACAGAAATATTTAAAGACAACAATTTCTACGGTAAATGACGGAAAGAACTATCTTGAGAGTGCCAGTGCAAAGAGTATATTTGGAAACATTATGGCTGTTCACGAATGGCCAGATGTTGACGATCCAACAGAACTAAAGAGCTTGGCTACTGAATATTTGAACAACAATATTGAACTTGCTGTCAAGTTAGAGCTTAATGCCGTCGATTTACATGAGCTGAATGTTGCATATGAAAAATTCAAAATAGGTGACCGTGTAAAGGTATTGTCAGAGCCTCATGGCATAACTGATAGTAATGCAAACAACATGTTTACGGTTACTAAGATTACACTTGATCTTCAGAGTCCGGAAAACAATGTTTATAGTCTTGGCTCCGAGTTTAAGTCATTAACTGAGACTCAGATTACAGCAGCAAAAGATATTAAGATTACAAACGACATGATCCAGCAGGTTATTAATGACCTTGGGACAGTAGACGATGTTGTAAAAGAGATTAACGAACTTGTTAATACTATTTATGACAAGTATGCAGATGTTACAACTGTAATTAACAATCTTGATGCTGCTTACGCTGAGATTGATTTTGCTAATATTGGGAATGCTGCTATTGACAATTTATTTGCTAATCAAGCTGTAATTAACACATTGAATACTAATTATTTGCAGGCGAATGCTGCTAATATCAAAGATGCAACTATTGACAATTTAGTCGCTGGCGTTGCCGATATAGATGGTCTTAATACTAGACTAGCAACTATAGATATGGCTAATGTGCAAGACGCATCTATACAAAATTTATTAGCAAGAAATGCAGTCGCTGAATATTTGTCTTCACAATATGCAACAATTACTAACTTACAGACTAATTACTTGAATGCAACACAAATTGCAGCTAATTATTTGCAAGCCAATTTTGCAAATCTAGATCAGGCCAATGTCAATGCATTATTTGCTAAAACTGTATTTACTGATGCACTTACTGCTCGTTATGCAGATGTAGAGTTTACAAACATTAAAAATGCTGCAGTCAATAAGATATTAGTAAACACTGGTTTATATAACAGTTTAACGGTCCAGGATAATGTAATAATTGGTGGTGTTTTAAACGCTGATACTATTGCTGCTGGATCATTAAAGGCAGACAAGCTGGTAGTTAGAGGCACCGATGGTATCTACTATCAGTTAAACGTTGGCAAAAAGAACGATGGAAGCATCTCTCAGTCAGACTGGAATGCACTTTCACAAGAAGATCTTCAGAAGTCGTTCCATGGCGAAAATATTATTGCTAATACCATAACGGCTAAACAGATCGCGGCAGGAAGCATTACTGCAAATGAATTAGCAGTGCTAAACGCTTCGGATGTGACATTTCAAAATGGGCAATCTCAGACAACTATGTCTGGTTTAATATCTGATGTAAACGGTTTGTCTTCGAGTGTTACTTCAATTTCTACTAAAGTAGAC
>CADCPD010000246.1 GCA_902803265.1 uncultured bacterium
AAAAAAGGAACAATAACTATTCAAGATACTAAACCACCAGAAATTACTACTAGAGACTATACAATCATCGAAGGTCAAGGTTATAATGCTGGAAATTTTGTTGAAAAAGGATTTGACTGGAGTGGATATGAATATAGTTTTGAAAAAGAAGATTATGCAAATTATACAGCTCCAGGAGAATACGATGATATTGTAATAGTAGCAAAAGATCCTTACGAAAATTCAATTAATAAAACAGTTAAATTAACAATAAAAAATAAAGGAATAGCAGTAAAATATGAAAGACACACACCTATTGATTATAATAAAGGTTATGAAGTAACTACTGAGTATGAATTATATTTCTCTGATTATAATACTACAACTAATATTTTATATTATGCTAATCTTACTGAAGATTTTAAATATTTTGATGAACAAAATTACAAGGCTGATAAAGAGAAAATACTTGATAATTCTGACTATACAACAAACGATGAAATTTTACAAATAATTAGAAAGAGTAAAGTAGATACAATAGGTAGAGGATTAACTGGTAAAGATGAAATAATTAATTATCTTTTCCAAGAAGGATTCACTAAAACACAATAAGAAATAAAAAGAGTTATAACATTTTGTTATAACTTTTTTAATAAAAATAAGCACCATTTGGTGCTTATTTTAAACTGTTAATAATTAAATTAACTTCATTCATAGCTCTTGCATCATATGGAAGAACATACTTAATTAATTGATAATTTCTTGTAATAAATATTACAAAGTCATCTCCTAAATATATAGTATCTATTGTTCCTAATTTTATATCTCCATCAAACTCAAGAGTATTTTCTAACTTACATAAATTAATAATAGTATTAATCTTATAAATATAATAATCTTCTATATTATTACTTAATTTTAATACATTATTTCTTCTTCTTAAGTATTTAGCTTCAGGATCATAATATGTAAAATTATTCTTATCTATTACTTGACTAGAAGCAAGTACTGTATCAACCTTTTCTTTATAATTACTATAGAATACATCTCCAGATATAGTATTTAAATACTTATCTTTTTTAAATTCCATAAAATCAGCATAAGAAGTATTAAATGGATTATCAATGATAGGGCATAGAGTAGAATCTACTTTAATACCATTACTTCTAGTTAATAACTTATTAACTAGAACCATTACAAATTCTATAGGTTCATTACTATCTTTAGTAATCTTAATTATTTCTCTAACTAGAGTATGTAATAATTTTTCATAATTATCATCTTTTAAACCTTCTAGTTTATTTAAATATAAAGTATTACCATTTCTTACTCCTAGTATACTAGCTACTATTTTATCATCTTTTTCAATTATAATTTTAATACCATTTTTATTTAATACTACATAGTGTAGGAAGTCATTACCTCTAGCACCAATTCTATAATTTGTATAAGGAGAATATCTAAATATATTCTGGTTATAATTATCTACTACATATATATGATAATTATCAATAGTCATATCTACATATGGTACAGTACTAGAAATCCTTTTAAAACTTTCTCTAAATAAGAATTCTAAATTCTTTAATCTATCTTGTACATTAGTATCTATATAATAATCATCATCTGTTACAGATTTAATAATATCATGTTCTATACTCTTACTTATTACATCAATATCATAACTTATTATCTTTAAAACCTTACTCATATTAATAAGATTTATTTCTTCATCAGGATAATACTCTTTGTATTTACTTCTTATTTCATCTAAATTATTAATTATTAGACCCATATTATCTACAATACCATCATAATATCCTTCTGCTATCATTACTAAATCTTTACTCTTAATTAAGAAATTCTTATCATCTTGACTAAGTATTTTATAATTATTTAATCTATAACCATTAAATATCTATTCAATATCCTTTAATGATAAGACTCTTTTCTTTAACTCATAATATTGTGAATTTAAAGGTTTAACTAACTTTTCAAATGACAATCTAGTAACATATTCATCTCTGAACATTTCTTCAATTTTCTTATTGTTCATATTCTTACTTAAGTAATTATTTGTTCTAGTAACTATCTCATCTATTATTCTTATATAATTAGCATATTCTTCTACAGAATCTAAATCATAACTATCACTACGATCAGCAAATACGAATTTTAATTCTTTCTTATCTAAATATACTTCACTTTCGATAGTTTTAAATATGTTATTTAATTTTCTAATAATTCTTTTATCTTTTTCTTTTAATTTTATATTAGGATCCTCAGTATAAAGAATTGCTTTCATTATCTTTATAGTATCTTCTTTAGAATAAGAATCTTTAATTTTATTTAATTCTCTATTAATCTTATTAAAATCTTTAGTATCTTTCATATAATTATAGTAAAGATCATAATCTTCAGGTTTTTTAATTCCTAGCTTTTTCAAACATATTTCTTTATCAAAAGAACCTAATGAAACAGGAATAAGTATATTATTTAAGACATTATCAAATTCTTCTTCACCTATATTTATATGTTTAATATACTTTTCTTTAATATCTTCTAGCTTAAAATCTTCATTAAAAGCATATGAATAATCCTTATAATCACCTTTTAATACCTCTACAAATATTTTCATTCTCTGCCTTTTCATAAAGTTAGCAGCTAATTGTTTTCTATTATTATATACAATACTTTCTTTTAATTGGAAATTAGAATACATCTTCTCATAGAACTCATTATTATATTTATTACTTTCATTATCAACAAATCTATTAATAAAATCATTACAGAAATTATATAAGTATTTCTTATAATAATAAGGATCAATATTAACTCTATTAATATAATCATAGAATGTTCCAATTATAAAATTATAAGTATAATAATTATTTTCTAACATTAAATATACTATATTATCTAAGTATGTATTTCTTTTTACTATTTTTGCTACATCATTAATATCTTCTGTTCTAGGAATCTTCTCTAAATTAGTAGCTATTTTATT
>CADCPD010000247.1 GCA_902803265.1 uncultured bacterium
CTATTTCTTTTTTAGTTCTTCCAAAGCATCCCAAAACTTACCCCATCTACCTTCTTTGAAATCCTTTTTTGTTATCCGTTGAAATTGTAGGATGTAAAAGACTGCCATATCTATTGCATATCCTTCGGCATCTGTGCCTTTGTATTCATCAGCTATTCCTGAATAGACTTTTCTGACTTCTTCCCAAAAATCAGCCTGTGTCATATCTGCCGTTATCCTCGGCTTAAACTCTTTCCAAAGTTTCCCGCTTATCTCTGTAACCAGTTTTATGTATTCTTCCATTCATCACCTCATACAAATGGGTTATCTTCGGTTTCTACAAAGCCATCTTCTTTCTTTGGCTTTTCAACCCACCCATAAATTTTGTTTTCTGCCTTGTCGTTTTTCAGTCGCTTGCTTTCGATCTCGTAATAAAGTGGCACAAACACATCCTGTGTTCCGTAGTCCCTGTCTTTGACTATCTCAACTATGTTTGTTCCATCATCCACAACATCCTGACGGTTTCGATACATTGACAGAAATAATCTCTTGAAATCGTCATTGTTTCTGTGAACGATAAAGGCATTGTCTACCATGTTTCCGATATCAGCACTTCCTGATATGTCATCAAACCTCAAAAATCCCATTGCCTTTCTCGGATGTGCTACAAACGCTATATGAATGTTTTTCTGTAGTGCCATTTCATGTAATGACCATGTAAATTCCTTTTGGGCTGTCCACTTATCATCTGCCAAATCGTCAATATTGAAAGCCATTAAGTTATCAAGAAACACAAAATCTGATTTCTGACTGTCTATATTTTTTAGCAACTGATCCTTGAAAGCTGTAAAGTTATTACCATAGTCGTTTGTGTAGATAATTAGCCTTTTTGCCATCCACTTCGCTATCATTTCTTGATACTTAAATGGGACATTGTATTGGTTTTCCCATTTTCCCGGCTCTACATAGTTCTTTCCCGCCGCCTGTTGCATCATCCATTCCATAACACGGGTGTTCTTCATTTCCCCGGAATACATGAGAACATTGTTTCCTTCGTCTACAGCGTTCAAGCATATTTGTGACAGCAATGTGGATTTTGCTGACGATCTCAACCCGCTCCATACAGATACATAACCTTTTCTTAAACCCCTAATCTTTTTGTCTATTTCCTTTATTCCTGTCTTGATAAAAGATTCAGGTTCTTTCGGCAGGTGAATGATATCCCATGCAGTCATAAAGACTGGCTTGCCATCTACAGGCTGTATTGTGGGTTTAGGTTTTTCACGGTTAAATGTCCTGTATGCTTTCTGTTCTTCATCTTTCCATTTTTCTGTATAAGCATCCGGCTCAAACAAAAGCCTTACATCCCGCCATTGTTTATCAGCACATGAATTGTGGAAACAATGAAAACCTATCGCCCCGCTACTCATTTGAAAGATAGCCGCATCTTTACCCTTATGGTTTTCGTCAAACGGACAATGATCTAAATAATACTTTGTTCCACCTGCGTATGATGTTTCCCGATAACTGATACCGTGTTCTGTTAGCCACTTCGATAATTCAAAGTTCCTCGGATTGTAATTGTTATACTTTGACGGTTTTATCTGTTCGTGTTCTACCAACTTGCAGATTTTTTTGATATAAGCTATGTCTACTGGCTTTATTTCTTCGGGTACGGTCAATATCCTGCTCATTCTGTGAGGTCTATCTTCCGTGTTCATACCCTTCTGTGCCATTGTTCCGTATAACTTACATACCCTTGCGGCGTTAAAGTTCACTCGGTCTATGTTGATATCATCATCCGAAAACAATTCGTCTAACGATTCAAGAAACTGTTTCAACAAATCCCTTGTTTCATCTGTGGGTTTCATTGCTATCTTGTAAAGCAGGTGATATCCGTTTCCTGAAAATGCTACTATCGGTTTTGTAAATCCCTGTTCGTGAAGGAATTTTCTGACGTTCAAACACTTCTCTTTTGCCTTTATTATCTGTTCATCTGTCGATGATGTTCCTTTAGGTCTTACAGGGTCTAAATCCACCAATATCCAGTCACGACCTACAATGTCATTATCAGATGTACTTGTTTTGCCGCTTATGAATTTATCTCTCTGATCTCGGCTATAACAGGCTTCGTTTATCGCATTAAGGACAATGTAGACATTCGCATTATTCAAATCCTGTCGTTTGAGATTTTCCAACAATACCTCTGCTGATTTGAAATAACCGCTCACCGGGTTTTTCCAGTTAGATGATATTATTCTCACCTCAAACAAATCATTATTCGGTTTTATACAGGCTATTGCCTTTCTTACTTCGGTTTCGTCTATATAACTCATGCGTCTTGATAATTAGCGTAGCGATCTTCGTTTTTGACTTCCGGCTTCTTTGCATCCTCGTTGTAATTACGCTCCAAAACTTTCGGAAAGTTGTTGGGTCTTATAAACCATTCAAAGTTGAACCATGTTGCTTTTTCGCTATGCAGGTATTTTGATTCTTCAGCATTGTTGATAGCTTCTAAAACAGCATCTAAACCGTATTCCCTTAACCTTGTCTGCAACCATATATATCTGTTTGTAGTAGAACCTAATCTTGATACAGGCTTAAATGTTGTATTGTTCCATGCTTTGATAACAGTTTCTATTTCTGTTTTTAAGGATTTAGTATCACTTACAACAGCGTCCTTTTCGTCAGAAACGGACATATCATCTTTAGATGATATATTTATACTATCCTTACCTATACTATCCTTACCTGCGTCAACCACTGGTATACCGAGTGGTATACCGTTGATGTCTTTGCTGTGATACATCCCGTTTTTATCCACTTCCAAAGCAGATTTTTCATCCAAATATGTTGTTTCTTTATACCTATCTGACC
>CADCPD010000248.1 GCA_902803265.1 uncultured bacterium
ATGTACGGACTCACCCTTCTCCAGCCGGAAAAGCCCTCAACAGATAACGTTAACGATGAAACTGAAGCGGCGACAGCACCTGTCGATGATATGGCTGACACAGCTATGCCGACACAGACCGGCCCGTTCGGTTCATCCGATGCAGGACCTATCGGCGGATCCACAAACACACCATTTTCGTCAGCAGGCAATGTCGGCAACTATCAGTTCCAGCCTGGACCTGGACAGGATAGAATTTACTGATATAACCACTGACAAATGACCTTATGAATAAACACGTACAGCCTGCATTAAAATTGTGCAGGCTGTACAATTTCCAAATTATCAAAAAAAAATAACAGTAACAACATGTTCCGAACATAGAAAGGAAATGCTTCATGAACGCGCCTACCACATGGAGAGACTTCCCAGACTTCTACGAAAATGAAACAATAAAACAAATCGCCAACTCACCGTTTTGGACAGTATCTACGACAAAATCTACGGCAAAATTCCCTAAAACGAAAATGCCTATTGACATGCATGTGTTTATGACCACGGGCGAAATATGGGGAGCATCCTTCTCCAGAGAATGGTCACCTTTAGTCAACTTACCAACACTATGTCAAGTGTTTCCCGATGCCATCAATAATGCATATTACCTTGATGCTCGCAGGGATAAACTCGTAGTGCTTGATATCGAACCTGATTGTCCTGATAACCTTAAACAGACACTGCTCCGATTGCCATTCCTATATGGTGAAACATCCATGTCGGGCAAAGGATATCACCTGATTTTTGAATTTCCGGAAGATATTTTCAATCAATATCCGAACGCACAAAAAGCCTCAATGCATACCGAACCGAATAACGGATTTTATGAAGTGCTTCAAAACCACATGATAACATTCACAAGAAATGTTATCCCTCATCCCGAAAATCCAAAAGACGTACAGGAGTTCAGAAATCTGTATGAAATAATGGCCATGCAGCAAAAAGCATCCGTACAGGTGCTTGACAAACTGATAGTCAATAAAACTGTCAATGACATACCTCATGCTGATGACATTATAACAGAAATGACATCAAATGCTTATAAGAAAACCATAAACGATTTTCCCAAAAAAGACAAAACAACAGGACAGATAATAGGGTATGACAATTCAGCATATGAATTTGGCATATCGGGGTTTTATTACCGTACTCTTAAACAACTGTTAAAAGATTATCCTGATCATGAATATACTGACGAAGAACAAGCAGTACTGATATACAAAACAGTTGAATCTGTAATAGAATACAGAGCAAAACACGACCAAACCAGAAATAGGATGCCATGGCTGCTGTTCATTGCGAGTACCGTAATCAGAAAATCAGAACAAAACTGACTGTATCATAAAAAGGAAATACATAAAAATGGAAAATATAATCCTCAATATATGTGGATGGATGCACCTCATATCTTTCCAGATAATCGCCATTATATCCACAACCATGGCCGTATTATCAATCACCATGATGATAGTGATGAAATACAAACTATCCATATGTCGGAACGACATAGAAGAACATGAATCAGCAACACTGCAGACCTACAATAATAAAAGTATATCCTTCAAAAAACGCATCAACATATGTTACCTCCTGACATGCATATTTATACTGATTGCAGGAGTAGCCATGATTGTATTTTTCACATTTAATTCCACTGCCTTACAATATGGGGCATATGAAAATGTACAGCTTGCACAAACCCTTGACGACATACACTCCTGTAAGATAGACGGATATATAGAATCAGACAACATCCCAGAAAATCTGAAAGGAAAAATAATAATCTATTTCAAATATGGATGTCCCGACTGTTCAGCCATACATGATAGCTTATTTGAATATATAAAACAATATGGCGTCAAAGACATCTATTTTGTATCATCAAGATCTGACAAAGGAAAAAAACTAATCAAACAATATCCCGTAGACGAAGTTCCTGCGGGTGTATACGTACGCAACAAAAAATCAAACATCTCAGACATGTATGTGGAAATATTGTACATAAAATACCAGACAGAAACAGGCAAAGATGCTACCGAATTCAACAAAGACGGATTTTACCATTTGTTGAACTGTCAGACTCGAAAGGAATGAAACAATGCTACATTATCTGATAATAGGAAGAACGGGTGTGGGAAAAGATTATCTCGTCAAATTACTGGAAGACAGGGGTATGACATCCGTCAAATCGTACACTACCCGTCCCAAAAGCTATGAAACAGAAAATTCACATATATTCATCACGGCTGATGAAGCAGTTACCATGACAAACCGAGCTGCAACTGCCATCATAAACGGAAATGAATATTTTGCAACGATCCCTCAGGTTGAAAATACTGACATTTATGTCATAGACCCTGAAGGGATGAAAGAACTGACTGCCAATATGCCAGATGCTGCTTTCTACATAATATATGTTGAAGCTACATCAGATATGGACAGAAAAATGCATGCCGTAGCAAGGGCTGACGACAAAATAAAAGAAGAAACCATATTCGACAAAAGAAATGAATCTGAAGACGCAATGTTTTCAGAATTTGAAAACACCCTGCGGCATATTTATCGTGCTGATCTGCCCTCTTGCATAATAGGTGTTGATATTTTTGAAAATGTTTATGACAAAGAAGCTGCTGAACACTTCGCTGACACCATTGCCGGACATAAACAATTCCATGACATGATGGAAAAAATAATCAGAGAAGGATTAGAATTAGGCATAGTATCATCATCTGACGCTGATCCTGCAAAAATACGGATAGTCAAAAAAGACGGTTCAGAAAATGCAGCCAGTATAGACCGGTTCACAGAAATACTGACAGGCAATCCGCACGGTATGTCAGACTTCATGAAAGCATACATTTACAAATCATCAAGATTCGCAGACATAAAATCTAACACAGAAAGCAACACACATGAAAAATGAAAACATATTATCATGTCACAAAAACTGATCACTTAAATTCAATACTAAGATACGGACTTATACCTTTTACAGGACCATTAAGCAGATCCTGCAATGAAACTGAATCAAGAGTTTACCTGTTCCCTGACTTACAGACAATGGAAACTGCATTATCATCATGGCTCGGCAAGGAACTTAACGACACATATGGGCCAGACACAAACTTTTGTTCCTTAAAAATCACATTGCCTGACAATTTTCCCATAACATCAGGCGAGGTGCCATATGAAGCATATTCATACAATGTCATCCCGCCTGACTATATAATGTACCTGAAGGAAGAATAAAGAAAAAAACCAAAATAAAGATACGATAACAATACGCTGCACCGATTGTGTGCAGTGCTATTGCATTATAGCAAAAAATAGAAAATCAAAAGGAGACGAAAATGATTGAACTTGAAATGTCAAAAGACTTCAAAGACATATTGGCCAAAGAAGTCGAATTTGTATCTGCCAATGCCCCGATAGCGCCTTTGATCCTTGGAGAACCCGGTATAGGTAAATCATCCATAGTCCGTGCTATGTGTAAAGAAAAGGGATGGCACTTCTTTGAATTACTTTGTAATCAGCTTGGCGACAGGGCTGATCTCACAGGATGCCGTTCGATAAAAACCACAGAACAAGTTGATGATAAGCTTGAAGAAATATGGAAACAGATTTTCTTCCCCCATCAGAGTATACAGGATGCTATAACCTGTGCAAAAAATAACCCTGATGATATCATCGTATTGTTCCTCGACGAAATCAACAGGACAGCAAGTGATATTACTTCTGCCATCCTGTCATTCACGACAGCAAGAACCATTGGAACATACACATTTCCTCCTAATGTACGCTTTATCGTAGCCGGAAATGACAAAGGTAATATTCAGCAACTCGATTCAGCATCCATCACCAGATTCGCACAGTATAAATTAAGACCGTCGGCCAACGTATACATGGACATTGAGGAACAGTTGAACCCTTACATAAAACAGGTTCTTACAACAAATCCATCACTGATATTCTGTAAGAACAATACCGTAGCCACTTCAACAGTTCACAACGACGATGATGACGAGGACTATGTTTCAGAATATGAAACCTTTGATGAAGCCGAAGAAGGCTTTAATATGCTCACA
>CADCPD010000249.1 GCA_902803265.1 uncultured bacterium
ATATAATAATGGGTACTGATGTTACTCATTTTAGCTTCTTCCCTGCCTGTGAAATAGATATGTGTAATGCTCTTAAATGGGCTAATAATCCTGGTTGCACATTTGCAGAGGTGGGTAAACTTTTTCCAGAGAACGTTTCTTCTAGGAATGAAAATGCATATAGATTATATGGAGAGAAGCATATAAAAGCTGCCACACAATTAGGGTTAACTTTTGAATATTATGATTATTGGTATCTAAGTTGTGTTGGATATATTTATCCAGAACTTGAAGAGGATGAGAGAACACAGTTGCTAGCTAGAACAATTACCAGAAACAATTTGTATCAGAAGATACTAGTAGACATAATGGATCATGATGTATATCCAGAGCTTTATCTAACAATGTTTTCTGGAAGTACATTGAAGAGTAGGATAAAGAGTGTTGTTACCTTTATAGATATATGTTTAGAAGAATGCGAGTTAAATAACATAAAAACACATAGGTTGTATAGAAGAAACGCTAATATCGAGTCTTCAAGTAGTTCATATATTTGCGACAGAAAGTCAATATATAGTTCATTTTATTCATATGAACTATTATCAATAGATGAAATGATTACGCTCTTTCAACGATATAATTATAGAGGTGATCTTAATGCATTCGATACACTCGTAAAGAGTTATTTAAGAATTGTCTTATCGACAGCAAAATTCTATGTAGGTAAGGGGCTTGAATATGACGATTTGGTACAAGAAGGAACTATAGGATTGATAAAGGCTGTTAAGAAATACGACTACACTATAATGGCGGGATTTGGTTTTTATGCAAAACAGTGGATAAGGCAGTATATTATTCATGCAATAAAGACTCAGTCTTTAGTTGTAAAAATCCCTCAGAATCTACTTGCTTTTTATGATAAAGCAAGAAAAGAGATGGAGAAATATGAGCAAAAAAATGAATTTACTCCCTCTATTATTGAAACTGAGATAGGAAACGATATTGATTTGGAAACTTTGTCCTTTCTTGATAGCCTTCCTGACGATTTAAGTAATACGAGAATTTCATTAGAAAATTTCGATGATTTCGAAGATAATCATAATGATATTTTGGATTTTGAAGACAATGAAAGTAAAAATTATTATGTTATAAGACTACTTTCTCATCTTTCTAAAAGAGAAAGAGATATACTAAAACGTTCATTTGGTATTGGAGTAAGAGAAGAGACCCTGGAGTCTATTGGTATAACTTTCGGTTTAACGCGCGAAAGAGTAAGACAAATAAAGGAAAAGGCAATAAAAAAAATAAGGGAGATTGTACAATTGTCAAATAACGATAAGCAATACGAAAGTGAAGATGACGAAACTAAAGAAATTGAATTGTCTATTGGAGAAATAGAAAGAAGAAAGCATGTTCAAGAAATAATTAAAAGAGCAGATAGGAAATCGTATAACAACCATATCATTAAAGATGAAGAAGAAAAATCGCAAATGGTTAGTAATTTATTACAAAAGGATAAAGATGAATATAGTGCTTTTATACCAAGATCGCGAGAAATCTACGAAATTGATGATGTAAAAGTTGGAGATCGGATAGTATATGATGAAAAAGAATGCACAATATGCAAAATTTTAGTTCGAGATGGTTCATCGAGATTTCTCGTTAAATACGATAATGAAGTTCTTGATTACGTACTCAACAATAAATCACTCTATCGAAGAGTTTTGCCTCAGTGCAAGAACATTAATAATACTAATGAGAGCGACGTGAAACATCAAATTATTAAAGGTGCTCTAGTTGGTGATAGAATAGTATATGATTACAAGTTTTGTACTGTAATAGAGAAAAAGACATTGAGGGGATCTCCTTGCCTTGTTGTAAAGTATGACGATGGAACTATTGAATCTGTTGAAAACGACAGGAGAAAATATCAAATATTGTAACATGGAATCTAATAAGGAATACATAAAACGTTTCATGACACGCTCTTTTGAAAAGAGTGTTGATTGTTTCATACTAGCCGACAAGACCTATGTAGTTCCTAAAGAGAAGATGCATGAGTATGTAGATAGAGCACTGGCTATTCCGTATGGCGAGTACATAGACTATATCCGAAACAACAAGGGTATGGTAACAGATGAACAGCTGACGCAAAGTAGCGCGTTCGATTCATGCTCTTCGGAAATGTGCAAGGCACTTGAATGGCAAGGCAATCCTGGCTTAAGTTTTGTTGAAATAGGACAACTTTTTCCACTAAAAGTAAGAGTGAAAAATGAGGGCGCATTTAGAAAATATGGCGAAAATCAAATTAAGACATCAACGCAGTTGGGACTTACTTTTGAGTATTATGGATATTGGTATCTAACATGTATTGGCTACATCTATAATGAACTTGAAGAACAAGAACAGAAATCTCTTCTAGCAAGAACCGTCTTGAGAGTACCGCTATATCAAACCATTCTGGACGAAATCTTGGAAAGGGATGTCGATTTGTCACAGTATATGATAGCACTGTCTAACACGACAAAAGGACGTCGCTCTGGCAGTATTTTGAAAATGATAAACCTTTGCCTTGATGAATGTAAACGAGAAGGCATTAGTTATCACAGTTTGTTCTATCCTAATTATAAAGCGAGCACTAAGCAGCTCATTTTAGGAATTCAGGAAGGTTATAATGGGAAAAGTGGTAATGAATTGGAGATTGGTTTTGCACATAATTTAGGAAGTAAACGTACAAATAGCACTTTCGAAATAAATATAAAACCAGCAAATTCGATGCTTTACGATGTTGAGGCTGACGCTGACATACAGAATTTGTTTCATAACATGATGAAATTATACAATGGAACAACAATTATGAATATCGTCATTGAATGCCAAAAAGAATATCAACAGAAATATTTCAGCATGAAAACGAATGACTGGCTTCAATTAATTCGTGATTATGTTAGAAAAATTACCGAGCGCCCAAATCTTCTGGAAGAAGAATCCTTTAGATATGTTGTTGCAGGATAGTTAAATTGCA
>CADCPD010000250.1 GCA_902803265.1 uncultured bacterium
AAATAAATATTATTTTGTTATTATATTTACGCAAAGTATTGACAACATTAACACTCTGTGTTATAATGTAAAACATATAACATATATCATTTAAAGAAATATCTTCAAAAGGGGTTGATGACTGTGCCTGCTAATAATGTGTTTTTCTTCAATGACAGGAAATCTTCTCCCGTTTATATCAGTCGAAAAAAGCATACTGCCGCGGCATGAACTGCGGCGGCGTGCTTTTTATTTTGTAATACATTTATTTAGGAGGAAAGAAACATGACAAAGACAATCAAGAGGGTAGCAGCTGCACTTCTCGCACTCGCCATCGCAGCAGGTACTGTACCTGCCGAGTTCGGTGCAAAGGGACTGTTAACAGTATCCGCAAGTGCTGAAAGTGAAGAGCCGATCGCTATCGAAGAGACTGCTGAGGTCGAAAAAGAAGAGTCCGAAGAACCAGCTCAGGAAGCTAACATCTTCCATACCGTTGAAGAATTCAACGCCGCAGAACCCGGCTCAAATCCCACACTGTTACTCACAACGGATTTCGACGGAACAATTACCGTTACCCGCAGTGACGGCGTTATCGACCTTAACGGACATTGGGTATCAGGTTATCTCAACCTGCAGAACACTAACGGTCCGCTTATTGTAAAGAACGGTTCGGTGGATTGCATTGACGACACACCCGGTAGCAGCTCTGCCTATATCTATCCTGTTATACTTATAAATGTTACTGTACGCCGTACCGTCTTCGGCGGTAACAGAAAATTTTACTATCTGGGCAATACTAATGTAAATTCATTCTCATGGGAATGGGGTACATTTGAGGCTGCTGACAGCACAGGCTTCAATGCAATTGCTGACCCTGTTGCAAAGGAAGGTCTTGTTTATAATGGTGAGAATCAGCTTCTGATAGATGATTCTTCATTCAAGGGAACTTTCGGTGTTGTACCGACTGCTGATGAAGAGCAGAGATATTTCACATACTACTTCACCCGCGGCGAACAGGAGTCTGATACCTATGTTGCAGGCACTGCCCAGGACGGCGTGATAAATACCGATTGCGCACCTCTTTATGCTGTCGATGCAGGCGAATACACCCTGAATTATATGTGGGACTGCAACGGCGAGTATGAGGGCGGCATAGGTTATAACAGCATCACTGTTACAATCGACAAAGCTGTTCCCGAGGTGACCGCACCAACAGCTAATAAACTCATCTACAATGGTAAGGTTCAAAAGCTGATAAATGCAGGTTCGACCTCTTTGGGCAAGCTGACTTACAGCCTTGACGGTGAGAATTTCAGCGAGGATATCCCCGCAGTGAAATCTTCGGGCAAGTATACAGTTTGGTATAAGGTCGAGGAAGGAAACAACTGGAAAGCTTCCGAGGTCGGCAGTGTTGAAGTAACTGTTGATAACCCCTATGGTGAAGATTATACCCTCGGCGATGTAAACGGCGACGGCAAGATCAATATCTCCGATATCACAAAGATATCCGCACATATCAAGGGCAAAAGGTTACTGACTGATATCCAGTTCAAACGTGCTGATGTAAATCTGGACGGCGTTGTAAACATAACCGATATAACCAAGATCTACGCTCACATCAAGGGCAAAAAGCTTCTCGGCTGATGCTGAAATAACAGCGAAGACACACTAAATAAAATAACAAAGGCACTTTTGTCATGGCTTTGACAGAAGTGCCTTTTGTGCATTATAACAGCCTGAAAAAATCCGTTTCGGGATAATAATATCTTTCCTAAAATCACAGAAAGCAGTTTTAAAGCATACAAAATTACAATAATTGGTAAGCAATATGACCGATTTTCAGCCTGTGAAGATGCTTGATTTTAATGTTTTCAGATGCTTTACCTCGATTTATATAAATTCACTGCACATAATGCACAATTGTCATTGGGCTATGTATAGTTTAGTGAGGCGATATGCTGTCACATTGCAGTGGGTTCGTCAATGTGCTACCTGACCATTTATTGCTAATTTTTCTAAGATTGTAAGAATCTTTATCATTTTTTGTGCTTCTTGCTTATATTTATTGACAAATTAATATAATTATGGTAAGATTTATACAGACACCGAAAGGGTTTGGTGTAACGGCAATAATTTACCAAGCGGCAAACGGAATATATCTTTTGTAGGATATGCCAAATATGAAGGATCTGCCGCTGGTATCTGATTAGGAGGTAATACTAATGAAAAAGAGAAAAATCTTAGCTACACTGGTTTCAGCAGCAATGCTCACAGCTACATTCGCAAGCTGCGGCGACGGAAGCAGCAGCGGTTCCAAAAAGGCAAAGAAGAATGAAGACGGTTCAGTGGAGCTCACCTGGATGTTCTGGGATGACCTGAATGCTACCGAGGACCTTATCTCGCTGGGTTACAAGGACACTATCGAGAGATTCAACGAGGATTACAAGGGTAAGTACCATGTAACACCTATAACCACTAACCTTGAAGAGTACTACACCAACCTTAACGCTAAGGTTGCAGCTGGTGAGACACCTGATGTATTCATCGTAAGCCCCGGTCCTCAGCTGACTGACTATGTTAAGCCCAAAGTAGCAGCTCCCCTTGATGAGTATCTTGAAAAGGACGGCTGGAAGGACACCTTCACAAGTGACGCTGTATTCACTCAGCAGACCTACGATGGAAAGATCTACGCTGTTCCGCTGAACACTGCAGCTGCTTGCTGCTTCTACAACACTGAGATGTTCGAGAAGGCAGGCGCTTCTGTTCCTACAAACTGGGACGAGATGCTGGACGCTTGCGATAAGCTCCAGGCTGCAGGCTATACTCCTGTAACTATCTCCGCAGGTACTGCATGGTGTCTCTCAATGGTAGCAGGTTATCTCTGTGAGGCAGAGGGCGTGGACCTTGCTGCTCTGGCAGACGGTTCCGCTTCATGGGAAGACGGCAAGCTTGAGAACGCATGCAACAAGCTCCTGAAGTTCTCCGATTACT
>CADCPD010000251.1 GCA_902803265.1 uncultured bacterium
AAAGGGTTTATTGAGACCCTTAAGGAAATGGTTCAGAATTCTTAAAAGTAGGAACCATGAAACAAGTTAACATTGAAATCAAGGGACAAGTTCTTACCCCTGAGGAATTCTTCAAATTCGTGACAACAATGGGTGTTGTAAAGGCATACCGCCTTTACAATGTTTCTATCAATTCCAATTCCCTGCAAGAAATAGTTGAAAGGGAGGTAGGTAGGGGACATTACAACAATTATAAATTGGACAAAGACCCATTGGGGAACAAAATCCTGAAATGGACTTACTGGCCGGCTGATTATTCAGCAACTAAGGAAGAATTTACTAAAAAGTGGACACCTTCCTATGCCCGTCCCTTGAACAATGCCAATGGTGATTTGTTCTTGGTTGTTCCCGATATTTAATTTTGGACAAAAACAATTTGCAAATAGAAATATAGTTTTTATATTTGCAGTGTAAATTTGATTCAGGTAAATTTTTAGGTAAATAAGTTAGGTAAATTTTTAGGCACATTTATTATGAACAGATTGTTTAATGAAAAATTCAATTGGGAGGTCGAAAGACACCCTGTCACTTTCGAAAGAAATGGCACCCTTATCACTGACCCCAATTACATGGTCCTGTCCAGGAATGACACCAACCAGGTCCTGTCAGTGATGTCCAAAAAGTATTGTCCGATGCCTGTGTCTGAATTTGAGGACGCAACTTTCCGGATGCAGGAAGTTTCTGGAATGGAACTCATGGGGTTCCAGGAATTCAATGATGGGAAAATTCTTCTTTCCATCCTCAAAAATGGCAATCCCCTGGAAGTTAATTCTTACCCTATTGAAGATTACCTTGTGATGGGCACTTCCTTTAACGGAGAACAGCCCTTCTTCATCGGGACTTCTACAATCCTGATTCGTTGCCAGAATTCCTTCTCACACATTCATCCCTTCTCCCGTACCCGTCACACCCTTCATTCCTTTGACCGGAGAGAAACGGCTTTGAAGAACCTTGAAACCTACTTCACTGACCGGAAACACCTCTACACCAAGTTTGAGGAAATGCAGATGGTTCAGATTGATGAAGAGGAAAAGATGTTGTTTGTCAACAAGATTCTTCCACTTCCTGAAGGGAAGGTAGAGGAGGAGGTAAGTGTTCGAACAATCAATCGGAGAACCAGCCTGATGGAATGTATCCAGGGTGAAACAGGTGAATTGGGAAACAATGTGTTTGGCCTTTTCCAGGGACTCACAAAGTTTACTACCCACATGCTTACTACTCGGAAAGAGGCACCTTTCGGGAACCTTATCGGAACAGCAAATGACCTCAATCAGAAGGGGTACCAGTATGCTCTGAACAAAATCCAGCCCCTTCGCCTTTCCTAATGACAATTGATAGTGGGGATAGAAACTATCCCCACCTATTTCTGTATCAATATGGAAGAAAATCTTATCAAAATTCCCATTGGTGACAAGGTCATTGTTTTAAAATACAAAGATTTTGACACGGACATTGACCTCGATGAGGTGACCCAAATTGACTATTCCAACCTGTATGGTGAAATAGTGACTATTTCATCCCTCCTTAACAGGGTAGGAATCATGAAGGCAGATGTTGAAAATGCCTATAATGATTTCAAACTTGAAGTAGGGATATTCGAAAGTCAGAGGCGGAAAGAAATCATTCGTGAAAATCTTGCTGTTGGTAACAAAAAACCCTCTGAATCAGTTCTGGATGATGAAATAAACACGGACCCTCAGGTCATTGCAATGAGGAAACGATTGAATGAATTGCAGAGGGACCTCAATTATGTAGATGCCTTCTATTGGGCCGTTCAATCAAAAGACAAAAAATTGTCAGTCCTCATGAAGAGTGTGACACCTGAGGAATTCGCAGAAAGCATTGTTGAAGGGGTCGTGAACACTTTCTATATTCGTAAATTCAAACAACAACTTTAATATAATAAAATTATGGCATTTGACAGAAGTAAATTTTCTGCACCTAAATTAGAAACCAACAAGAAGGTTTCCGATGAGGTCAACAAAACAATGAAAGTCAATTCCTCCAACAGAGGTGACTATCTGACCATTGATGGAGGCGTGAATATTTTCCGTCTTTTCCCTCCTCACAATCCTGATGAACCTACCTTCCAGCCTAAGGTTGTTTATTGGTTGGAATGTCGGGTGCCCAGGGTAGATACGGATGGTAATCCTATTGAAGGTGAATGGGAATGGAAACGGAGACCTATTTTTGATTCCCGAATCCATGGTGGTACCCCGAAAGATATCATTGATGAATACATTAAGTTCACTAAGGACATTGTGTTCAGTAACAACAGTACGGAGAAAGAAAAAAAGTATCTTGCTCCCTTGAATGGTTGGAGGGACAAATCTGGTAAATGGAACCCTGGCCTTCTCCCTTCTACTTCGTTTGTTGCCTATGCAACCAAGGGTGACATTACGATTGCTAACCTGGGTCGTCTGGAATTGTATCAGTCCGTCAAGGATGAACTTGAAAAACTCAATGTAGATGAAAAATCAGGTGAAGTGATTTCCACCGACATTTGGTCAGGTCCGGATGATGGCATTCAGTTCGTCCTTACGCATAGGAAGAATGACAAGGGCAAGTGGGAGGACAGCATCCAGAAACGCCAGTTCACTCCTCAGGACAAGAGGAACATTGCAAAGGAATGGGAACAATTCATGCAGAGTCAAATCATCCCAGATGATGTCCTTGAACACTGGTCCAAAATGGAACCCCTTTCTGTTCAGTTCAAAAATGCCTACAAGAGGAGTGATTTCGAAAGGGCGGTTGAGGCATTGCAGAAATTTGACCAGGAACACGCCTATCACACCTTCGAGAATGATGAATTCTTGATGGTTCTCAAAGAAATTGATGGATATTACCCGGATGATGTTGAGGAGGAAGAGAAGGAAGAATCTCCGGCAAAGAACCAGGTGATTGATTACACGGAAATGTCCCGTGATGAACTGAAACGGGTTATCTCTGAAAACAACCTTCCTATCAAGGTGTACAAATCCACTACAACGGAGGAACTTGCACAAAAGGTAGAGGAATTGATGAATGGGGCACTTGAACAGGAAGAAGAAGAGGAAGAAGACCCTCCTACTCCTGCTTATGATTCTGCCAATGTCAAGGCAGGTGTGGGTGGTGCTCAGGACAGCCAAAAGGCCGGTGCAGGAGAGGAAATTGAGCCCCTCCCTTGGGAGAAGGACAAGAAAGAAGAACCTGCACCTGCTGCCCCTGCAAATGACCCAGCCGCTAAGGCTCGTGCACTGAGGGAGAAACTTGCTGGTC
>CADCPD010000252.1 GCA_902803265.1 uncultured bacterium
TACAGATTATAGAGAAGCTTTAAACCTTGAAATTAATTTAAGAATTAGAGCATTAAAAGAGAATTTATATGATGAATGGAAAAAATATCTTAGTGTTGAAAAAGATGGATTTACACTTGATCAATATGTTCAAAGATTTTTAGATGATTATGAAAATTCTCGTTCAAAAAAGATGTAGAATAGAAGCAAAATTTGCTTCTTTTTTTTGACAAAAAATCTTTTTTTAGCTAAAAATTTGTCTAAAAATATGATTTTTAGCCAATTTTCCTTGACTAAATAATAAAAGCCTTTATAATAAACAACTACAAAAAGGAGAAGTTTGCTCAAATATAATTGTTTAGGGGGTCTATTATGAAAAACAAGAAGAAAAGCAAATTATTGTTTGGGTTAATACTAAGTATAAGTTTAATTGCTGCACTTGTATTTAGCTTTGTTAATCCAACAATACACGGAGCAATCGCAAGCTTACTTAACCTAAAAGAAGCTGGCGATGTACCTAGCCATACAAAGGCTATAAAGAACAATGGTGATGGTACTTATACACTATCTCTAGACGTCAAAGGAGAAGCAGAAACTACTATTAAAAAAGCTAATGTAGTAGTTGTAGTAGACTTATCTAACAGTATGAAAAGCAATGCTGTTGGAACTACTCGTACAGCTTATACTTATAGTGAAGATACATATTCTTCAGACTATATGTATTATAATGCTAGTTCAAATGGTAGGAGAGTTTATTACCGTAATGGCGCTTGGAGAACGAGTGATACTGACAATGGTCAAAGATATAATGGAACAGTATATCATCAACCAAATAGAATAAGTGAAGAAATCAAAGCTCTAGATGCTCTAGTACCTTCACTACTTGCTAATAATACTGAAGAGGTAAATGATATTATAGAAATATCTGTAGTAGGCTACAATTTAAATTCATTCCCTATTATCAGTAATAGCAATAATGAAGCAGCAATAAAAAATGCTATTTTCTCACAACGTACTTCAGAAGGTACAAACTGGGAAGAGGGTATCAAAGAAGGTTTAGCTGAAGCTAATGCTTTAAAAGCTAGTGAACCAGATGAAGCAGTATACATGATATTCCTAACAGATGGAGAACCAACAGCTAGAACAGGATCAACAGCTTATACAACTCCACCTAATAATGCATCTAATACATGTAGAGCTACTGATACTCACTGTGAAGTTGATGCATATTGGAAACACTGGAATGCTGCATCAGATGATGCAAGAACAGCTGCCAACTTAAATGGTAGTCCAGCTAATAGCTTATACACTATATTCACATATGGAACAAATAATACATATCTAAACTATTTAGATAACTTGACTCATTATGCATATGGTCAAGACGGATTTACTAGTGCTACTATTGGTAATCAAAATGAAAGAAATTCTAAATTCTTTAATGCTACTAATACAACTGCATTAGTACAAGCATTTACAGAAATAGCTCATCAAATTAATACTTCAGGTATTGGAGCTGTAGAAGTAAATGATGGAACAACTACAGAAGTTCATGTTACTTCAGGAAAAGTTGAAGGTGGACTAATCGAAGTTGCACAAAATTCATACAAGTATTATTTATCATTCCCAGTTACTGGAAGTGGAACTAATCTAACTAGTGGTAGTGAATACATAAAGACTATAACAAATGTTAGTGGTAATACTTTTAAACTAACTGATAAAAATAATAATGAATATACAGTTGAAAGAGTACCAGCATATGTAGTTAATTCAAATGGACAAGAGACTACAGAAGTTAATAATAACCTATTTAAATTTGAATGGACTGATGGACAAAATCCATTCCATCAAGTTAATCCTCCAGCAGCAACATTTGAAAATGATGCAGTAGATTGGGATTTAAAATCATTAGGTATATTAAAGAATGATGTAACTTATACAGTAACTTTTGAATGTTATCCAAGCCAAGCAACATTAGACTTAATTGCTGACTTAAAAAATGGTACAGTTACTTATGGTGAACCAGGACCAAATAATATATATGATGGTGTTTGGGATTACATCGATAAAGTAGGAACAAATGATTACGCAGTTAAAACTAATACAGAAGCAACACTAGATTATGATGATACTCGTACAGATGGATCTGAAAGTGCTGCAGACTATAATACAGTTACA
>CADCPD010000253.1 GCA_902803265.1 uncultured bacterium
CAGCCACGTATCGGCATGAACCAGTTCGGTGGCGAGAGTGTCACCTATATGGGGATTGATGCAACCAAGAAATGGAGCAGAATCGAGAGCTACGGTCCGCAATTTGTAGAAAACATCGTTCAGGCTGTCAGCCGCGACATTCTAGCCTACGCCATGCAGACGCTGAAACATTGCTTTATTGTCGGGCACGTTCATGATGAACTCATCATTGAATGCTCAAAGAAGGTTTCTCTTAAAGCAGTCTGCGAACAGATGGGAAGAACGCCTACTTGGATATCAGGACTACCACTTAGAGCTGATGGATATGAGTGCGGGTTCTATAAAAAAGACTAAGTTCGATCTGAACAATGCCAATTACTATTGTGTAAATATAACTTCCCGGGCTTTCGTACATCAAAAGGAATTAACCAGACATTTACCCTAAGGTATGTCTAGTTAATTCTTCCCTCTACGCAGAATATGGGAAAATGCCATTCGTTTTCCCATTTACCTTTGATTCCTAGCAGTTATGCACTAATCCAATAAAAAAGTTTAAGCAAAATGTGGCGCACAACAAATTACGCAAAATTGTGTACTTTTTTAATTGCCATCCCAATAATTGTGTGTTAGAGTTGATATGTTCACAAAGTAGGAGCGTAGGAATGTCGCCAATCAAGGTCAAAAAACTAACATACGATGAGCTTTTTAATTCCACCACAATGTTTTATATAAACAATGAGTGTGAAGAGACCATAAAGAAGTCAATAGAAGAGCAGACGCAGGATATTCTTATAGGTCTAAAGTCCATTAAAGACAAAGAAACTCTGAAACAGTACATTATTGACAACAAGGATTCTCTTGACAGATTAACCTCTGTCGCAGAAATTTCTGAAGAAAGATTCAAGCGCATGGTATCTATGATCCGAAAGGATCGAGGTTTTGTTTTTGCTACTGAATGGGGACTGGGAAAGATCCGGACTGCAATGATGGAAAGTCCCGCAATGATGGAAAGTATATTGAACCTCCTATGGGATGGAAAACATGATCCCAAAATGCAATCGTGCATTCCGTTCTTCTACTTAGAAAATCTATCTATGGACGAAAGTACTCTTGCAAAAATTCAGAATGAAAACAGCGTCCGCCAGCTTGTCAAACGAGGATTGGAAGGTTTCTACAGTAACATGATAGGTGACGCTATTCTCTCAGAGATTGAACAGGAACTAAAAAAGAGTTGTGCAAAACATGGTCTTGAATACCAAAAGAATGTACGTGTACCAAAATTGGATCGAGCCGTAAGCTTTGTTTTAGAATCATGCACTGATCCAAAACTCATACTAGATGTATCTTACAGTGTTACTACTTCAAGTAGCCAAGGGAGCAAAAAAGAAGCTGCAAGAAAAACAGAGGCAGTAATTAAGAAAGAGAGAGAAGAGGGAAATAATATCATTTTCATAAATTTTCTCGATGGAGCGGGATGGATAGGAAGACAGGCAGACCTAAGAGAAATTCATAGATGCTCTGACTACGTTTTGAATTTTCATAACATGAAATTGTTAGACGACATCATTGAAGCACACATAAATGAATTATAACTGTAGGAGACTCAAGAATGAATGCAAATGAAAGAAAAAACAAATTGAAGGATTTTGTCAAAACAAAAAAGCCTTGCCGTACAGGTATTCCTATTGTTTATCATGGAAAAAACATTACTCTTGACGCCTATGAAATTCCTCTCGAGTATCTTGTGTATAACCCGTACAACGGCAGAATAGGAAGCGTTGTCAAGTCTTTTGAGCGTCAAAATCACCAATTGAATCCGGAAGATCCTGCAGACAAAAAAATAATTGAAGAGTTTCTTTGGAAATCCAAAGAAGATGCCAATAGAAAGACAAAGGAACGTCTCTTAAAAGAACATCAGCAGCGGCATGGTATTGTAACGGCAGACGGCATCATTATTGATGGCAACAGGCGCGCCTGTCTACTAAATAGCATAATGGCAGATGAACGCATTCCATACAATGAAAAAGGACATTGCCAATATTTTATTGCAATTATTCTTCCTGAAGATGCGGACAAAAAAGAAATTCTTGCGCTAGAAACAACATATCAAATGGGTGAAGATGCAAAAGTTGACTACAATCCTATCGAAAAATATTTGAAATGCAAGGATTTGAAAGATTCTGGCTTTACTGATGACGATATTGCAAGGATGATGGACTGCAAATCAGGCGAAGTGCGCACAATGCTTTCCGCACTAAAATTAATGGATGAATACCTAGACGAGTATGAATATTCAGGCATGTATACTCAATTGGAAAAGCGAGAGGACCCATTCCTCAAATTAGATGCTGCCCTAAGAAAATATAAAGCAGGTGCAAGTTCAATGTGGGCATATGATCCTGAATCTGACGTCACTGATCTAAAG
>CADCPD010000254.1 GCA_902803265.1 uncultured bacterium
AAAAAATAATTTACGAATCTAATTCGAAGTTGCTTAAAACGGAGCCAAGTTTCTGGATTGAGAATTCCACGTTAGTACTTTTACCCATATGGTTTTGTGTTATCTATGGGAATGACGGGGATTACGTTGCTTACGTAAACGGGCAGACGGGAAAAGTAGTATATACTTTGCCGGCTGCTTTGGGAAAAAGCATTAGTTACTTTGCGAAATATTTGAGTACAGGTCTCGGGCTCTTATCCTCGTTTTTGTGTTTGCCTCATTGGAAAATTCTATTTGGAGAGGGGCTCACCCCGGATAACGTATTATTAGCCATGAGCGTTATAGATCTGCCCCTTTTGGCCTTGTTGATCTATATTGCCAAAAGAATATGGCGTGAGGGAACGGATGCCAGCTTAAAATATAAGCTTCATCTGCTGAAAGTAAATTCAAAGCAGAATCTGTCTTTCCTAAAAAAGGATTTGGGAGAGGAATTTTTTGAAACGGCACTGACGGAGGTGACGGAAGATGAACTTGATTCAGATTGCGAGAGAGACGATTAAAATAACGCAGGAAGAAAGTTACCAGGTGGATGGACATACAATCGTTTTTCCGAAGGCAAATTATGATAACGTGCTGGTGATCTCTCCCAAGATGGGAGAGGATCTTTTGGCATGGGACCTGTCGCAGAGATATCTTGATGGAGCTTGCATCTTTGAAGTTTGCAATGCTGACTCCTATCAGGCTGCGCACCGTTTGGAGAATCCACTGGTCATGAATTTTGCCAACGCCCACAATCCCGGGGGTGGATTCCTCTTAGGCGCAATGGCGCAGGAGGAGGCACTGTGCAGATGCAGCACGCTTTATGCCTCCATTCATTCCAGGGAAGCAGCTGAAATGTACCGTTACAACAATTCACATTTAAGTACCGTGGAGTCTGATTACATGCTACTCTCGCCGGACGTGCTTGTGTTTCGCAACGAAAAATGTGAACTGTTGGAGGAGCCGTTTCACGTTGGGGTAGTGACGATCCCTGCGCCAAACCGTCGCGGCGCGGCCGTGCTTACGCCCTCTGCCACGATCCGTGAGACAATGCTTAGAAGAATCAGGATCATGCTTAGGATGGCGGCAAATCACGGATATAAGAATCTGGTGCTGGGCGCATGGGGATGCGGGGCTTTCGGAAACAATCCGAAGGAAGTTGCGGCGTATTTTAAGCAAGTTCTTGTTGAGGAAGAGTATGGACGGTGCTTTGAAAGGGTATGCTTCGCCATATATGGCAAGGAAGACGGAAGGAATATCACGGCTTTTCGCGAACAATTTGGCGGTGAGCAAGGTAAAGAAGACGCGTAATATTCTGGAACAATAAAAATCCGTGGAAAGGGAAAGGTGGCGTGAACGTGAAAGGTTATTTCTATGGCTATTATTACAAAATCCAATCGGAGACGCAGACAATTGCGATGATCGCTGCCACGCACGGCGACGGGAAAAACAGGACCTGCTCGCTACAGGTGATCACGGAAAACGGCGCATGGGCCGCGGAATTTCCCAAGGAGGCATATTTCCAAAAGGGGAGTCTCATCAAGATTGGGAAAAACTGTTTTAGCAGAAGGGGCGTCAGCGTTGACGTAAACACGGAAGAGTTTTCCATTCAAGGCAAGCTGGAATTTGGGCCTATCAAGCCGCTCAAATATGACATTATGGGACCCTTTGCCATGATCCCCTTTATGGAGTGCAGGCACATGGTTGGCAGCGTCCGGCATCTGGTCAACGGAAGGCTTACGGTGAATGGCGAGGAATTTGTTTTTAAGAATGCGCAAGGTTATTGGGAGGGTGACACGGGAAGGTCATTCCCCAAGGAATATCTTTGGACACAGACCTTCCTGCCTCAGGACGGATCGCTCATGCTTTCCGTGGCAGACATCCCCTTTCCAGGCTTCCGTTTTACGGGCATCATTGGATTTGTTTACTGGAAGGGGCAGGAATATCGCTTTGCAACGTATTTGGGCGCTAAAGCGGCCGAAATACGCGACGGGGGTGCAGTTATCGTACAGGGGGATAAAAAGCTCAAGGTGAGGCTGATAGAGGCCTCAGGGAAGGCCTTGCGTGCTCCGGTTGCGGGCAGCATGGTGAGAACCATCCGCGAGAGTGCCACCTGCAAGGCGGCCTATGAGTTTTGGATTGGAGACGAGCAGGTATTCCAATTCGTAACGGATCAGGCAACGTTTGAGTATGAATATCA
>CADCPD010000255.1 GCA_902803265.1 uncultured bacterium
AATTCTTCTCGCTGATTTCTTTTTGCGTTCTATAAATAACTTGCCTTTTTTGTTGCATTTTCATAAATAAGTTGTATCTTTGCAATCGGTTCGGGGAGAAATCCGGACTAACATGAAAGCATTTGCTTATTCAGAGAACGTCCTTGAAGTTTGGCCACAGATAGACGTAAAAGAAAGAATAAACAGATGTCCGCTTAGCGTGGACTTCTGAGTTGTCTTCTTTTACGGGTTAGGCCAAACACCCAAGGACGTGGACAAGGATGATGTCCACGTCTTCTGTTATCTTTTGATATGGGTGTTTGGGTTAGCTGTACGTTCATTACTGAAAGCAGAACGTATAACTATTAACAACCTAACTCAATGGTTAAACGAACAACTAGGCTGCAAGGCAGCAAACAGAAAAGGGATGACGAATATTATACGTTATTCCAAGATATTGCGGATGAAGTAAGTGTCTATTTGCCACAATTGCGTGGTAAACGTATTTTGTGTCCATGCGATTGGGATGAAAGTTATAATGAGGAAATCGTTTATAAGGAAGAAGGCTATGTGCTTGGACGTGACTTATTTGCTGCAGAAGGAACTATAAAGAATATTGATATCGCCAAAACACGTGAGAAGATAGAAAAGCGGATGGATTTGGTCAAATGCCAATTTGTTTATTATCTTCTAAATCAAGCTGAGGAATGGGGTATCCGCTCTATAAGTGTTAGCGGATATAATCCAAGAACAAATGAGGGCGTTCGCTTTCAAGATATTGATTATAGTAATTATGATGTTATAATCACAAATCCCCCGTTTAGTCAGTTTGATGAATTTAT
Organism: uncultured bacterium; assembly: GCA_902803265.1. Taxonomy (GTDB): domain Bacteria; phylum Cyanobacteriota; class Vampirovibrionia; order Gastranaerophilales; family Gastranaerophilaceae; genus UBA791. The sequence continues at coordinate 822 of CADCPD010000255.1, forward strand.
TGATTTATTGATAAAGAATGGAAAGGAGTTTCTTGTAATTGGTCCACAAACGGCTCCAACAGAGAAAAGTATCATTCGTCATTTCCAAGAAGGGAATATTCGTGTAGGTTATCATTATCATTTGAGTGGTTTCAAGCGTCCTGATGGCACAGTATTGCCTAAGCAACATAATACACCACGTAGCTGTATGTGGTACACCAACCTATATGTTGAACCTCAGTCTAAGGAACTTACCTTAACTGCATCATACAATGAGAATCCTGAGAATTATCCTAAGATAGTAAATTATGATGCAATATTTGTTCAAGCTGTAGCTGACATTCCGCATGATTATTATGACGAAATGGTAGTACCTATCACATTTATGCAAAAGTACAATCCAAAACAGTTCGAAATAATCGGTTCAAGTATGCAACTTGGTAAGCCAATTAAAGAATGCGTTGAACCAGATGCCATATATGAAAAAGGAGGTACTCGCTTTTACCTATCAGAAGGGAATAAGCATTATCGCCGGCTTTGGGATAGAATGGTTATTAAACGTAGAAAGGAGGACTAAGAATGACAGTAAAAGAGTTATATGAGAAAGTCGTCAATGGTATTATTATTAGTGATATTGAATTACAACGAGCCATTGTTTATGATGCTGACAAGCAAGCATTAGTCATTGATAGTATCTACAATGGTATCCCTTTGCCTGCATTCTATCTTTGGCAGCGTGAAGATGGTAAACTAGAAGTCCTTGACGGTAAACAACGTATAGAGGCTATCAAAAAGTTCAAACAGGGAAACCTTCTATATAATGGAAAGACCTGGAAAGCCTATGCTTACGATAGCGATTTGCAGCAAGTAGTAGATAATACAGAGCTTACCACCATCATTTGTAATGGAACAGAAGAGAAGAAACGAGAGATATTCAATCGTATTAACACTTTAGGTGTGGCTCTTTCAAAATTTGAAGTTCTTAATGGCTTGTATCATGGTAACTATATTGAAGGTTTGAATGATTATTTCGCACAAGATGCAAATGTGAGAAAGGTCCTGCCTAATGCAACAGTAGACCGTGGAGATAATAAATACCACCTACTTGAATACATCTATTATGTTCGATATAACAGAGCATTCCCTAAGCGAAGTGAGTTACACGATTATGTGCAGCAACATAAAGATGAATCATTCAATGAGGATCTCAAGAAGATTAAGCCCTACATAAGTTTCATTCGAGATGTCTTTGGTGATGTATCGAAGGTAGGAAGTACATTAAAGTTCAAACTTGCAGTAGAGTACCTGAAGGATAGAACTATTTGGTTGCAACATAAAGATGATATTTGCAAAGAATGTAATTCTTTCATAAAAAGTGAAGGATATAAGCTTTCGCAAACAAAAGACAAAGATATTGAAGCAATGATACTTGGTATCGTTGGAAATATGCGTGTTGATCCTAAACGTTTATTTACTACAGACGATAAGTCTGAGCTACTTTCTAGACTCCAGCCCAATGAACAAGGACTATATGAATGTAATCAGTGCCATCAGCATTTCAACGCTGACGAACTAACAGTCGACCATATAAAACCTTGGAGTAAAGGTGGTCGAACAGTTCTCTCAAATGCTCAACTATTATGTAGAGCTTGTAATAGCAGAAAAAATAATACTTAAGATTTAGACTTACGCCAAGAAATTTGCTTAAAATAACTCTTCACCTTCACGCGTATCGTACTATCCCATAGTGCAATATGCGTGAATAGTGTTTTTCAGTGAATACGCCACGTA
>CADCPD010000256.1 GCA_902803265.1 uncultured bacterium
CCACAGACGTGCTGCCTGTGCTGCGCAAGCGATCATGTTGAATGTAGCTGCATAGGTTGCGGGCTTAACTATACGAACTGTGCCCCAACCTTCTTCGCCGTTTTCCATAGTAGCCTTATCATAGTCCCAAGACTTGGTAGCCAGACCTGTCCACTTATGGTCGTGCAGCTTGTGATATACAAAGCCGTCTTCGTCGATCATCTTGAACATCCACTCGAGCTCAACTCTTGCTTCGTCCAGGATATCAGGAGCCTTATCCTTGTTCTCAGGGATAGCTATTGTGCCGTTTGTCCACTTAGCAGTGTTGCCGTTCTTCTTGGTGAACTCATAGTCGTTCTGCAGAGTCCATACAGAGATACCACCGTTAACAACGTACTTACCGTGGTCACCTGCATCGTACCATCCGCCTGTACCATCGATAGTCTTGCTCTTTTCACCATCTGTGAAATCCTTGTCGTAAGACTTAACCCACTTGCTCTGAACATAAGCAGTATCAGGATTATGACCGTACTTAGTGTGAGCCAGTTCGCTCTTATTGCCGGAAGTGATGTACTGAGACTCTATCGGAACACCGGAACGGTTCTGATAGTAGTAGTTCATGGAGTCCTTCAGCAGCTGCTCATCATAAACGCTATCGCTGATCACAAACTCATGGCTCTGGTTCATTACATACTGCTCATTGGTCTGAGGATTTGTCCACATCAGCTTATTGCCGCTGAGCTTAGTATCGTTAACACCCTTAGAAAGCAGAACCTGAGTACCGGAAACACCAACAGTATCCTTTACGAAGATGGTGTATGTACCAGGAGTAGTGAACTTGGAGAAGTCGATGATATGTACATAAGCACCGCTGTCCTTAAGTCTCTGAACAGTCTCATTGCCTATCTTAACGCTAGTAGTTTTGCCTGTACCGGAATCAGGGTCAGAACCGAAAACGGTGGTCGTGCCTGTGTACTTAACATTGCCGTTTTTATCTCTGATCTCATATGCGAGAGGAGAAGAAGCGTCAGTTACGTAAGAAGCCTTCTTATTGAGCTTAGGATAGTAACCCAACTGGTTCAGACGAACGTTGCTCTCAGGTCTTACAACACCCATCTCATCCGAGTTATCCCATCCATCAGGACCGATCAGTGAAAGGTTATCGAACTTCAGAGTTGTGCCGTTAGGGAAGCAGTCAACATTCTGGTACTGACCCTTACCACCGTAGTGGAATGCCCACTCAGCAACGTCTACATCCTGTTCAGCAGTGAATGTTGCATCAAACTCGTTATGACCCTTCTTGATCTTTACGCAGTCCCAGCACTGATTGAATGTGCCGTCTGTGTTGTTGTTGTGCCAAACTTCAATAGATCCGCTGTAGTTACCGATCTTGGTATACATCTCACCATCGCAGGAAGCATCAACTTCCCAGTGAACAGTATATGTTGCGCCCTTCTTGATTGTGAGCTTTCTGTGACGGAGCTGGAGATCCCATCTGGACTCAGGACCATCGTTGTTTATGATCTCTACATTGTAAGTACCACCGCTGATGTCGAAAGACTGCTTAGCGGGGTTGGTCTCACAAGTGTGCCAAGGCAGACCTACGCCTGCATCGAAATCACTCTGACCGAGCATCTGCTCTTCAGAAGCAGCGAATGCGCTGAAAGGAGCCATTGCAGCTGCTGTGGACAGAGAAACAACGCTTGCCAGAAGTCCGCTGGCAATTTTCTTCATTGGATTCTGCATGAATTAACCCTCCCTGAAAAAATAGAAAAAATATATTTGTTGGTGATACGGCACCAGTGCCACTGCCGGATCTTCGATCGTTTAAGAAGAATAAGGAAGTCATTTTCTCGACTTGCACTGCCCTTTTTTCCACCTGTTATTATTATAATATATTTCTCAAAAAAGTCAATTGTTTTGATTAAAATTCATTTACTTTAACGATTACGCACGTGTTTATTTAGACAATACGTACAACTCGTGATATGTAAAAAGTCAAGTAAAACCTGCCTTTTCGTACAGTCTGTTAATTCTTCACAGATTCCTTGTTAATAAGTTGTATTGTCGCAAGTTAAAGCTTAATATGCCTACAATAGGCAATATTCTTTTATTTCGTATCTCGCAAATTTCTTGTCCCAAGTGCTGAAATGTCCATAAATAGGCACTCCGCGATCAAGGCGGATATTTTCATCGGTGTTATTTGTTAGAATTTGTGACAATCGTCGCTGTTCACAATTATCTCAATCGTTTTCTATGTAAGTTGCAACATTCGATTTTTTAGTATCTTCTGCACACAAAAACGGCAGCTTCATAAGAAACTGCCGTTAGAGAATTTGTTAAACTATGTGTTACTTTACGGTAACAGTTATCGCATTCTTGATAGGATCAGTTGTGTTCCACTTACCGTTAACTCTTGCAGCAACTGCTACCTTGTAGCTCATGCCGGGAGTCAGGTTCTTAGGAGTTACATAGCTGTTAGTAGTGATGTCGGACTTCTGGATCCTCCACTTACCTGCCAGATATACAGCGATGCCGTACTTGTCAGCGCCCTGTACCTTATCCCATACTAACTGTACCTGATGATACTGAGTATTGTAATTAGCCTTAACGTTTGTAGGATAATCGATCGTCTGAGTACTTTCTGTCTTGGTAGTAACAGTTATTTTCTTGACATTGTTATTACTGTATTTTCCACCTCTGTTTGAAGCAACAGCAAACGAATAACTTGTGCCTGGCTTCAGATCCTTAACAGTGTAAGAAGTGCTTGATGTTTCATCGATCAGCGTCCACTTGCCGTTGGAATAAGAGAAAATACCATACTTAGTAGCTTCCTGTACAGTGTTCCAGCTGAGCTTTGCAGATGTGCTGGTCGTAGAATCGCATTTAACGTCAGGGGCAGGAGCATTAATACCGGGTTCTCCGTTGTTTCCACCGTTTCTCTTGAACTTATACTCGGAACCTGTTGCAGTTGTTCCGTCGGGCTCAGTACCCCAAACGAGTACGCCGTTTACGTACATAGGAATATTCTTATTGAGAGCAGAATCGCTCTTGATGTCGGAAGCTGTTGCTAAACCGCCCTTGTAAGACCAGTCGTTGGTAGGATCCCAAGC